>JARIAV010000074.1 GCA_029257685.1 Butyricicoccus sp. | reverse complement strand
AAATTCGTGATGTTGTATGGTTATCCAAAATTTCACGCCGGAAAAGCAGATAACCAACGAGCATTAAAAGGAACATCACCAAGATCTGATGAAAGACGATCACACTGTTTTGCAGGATGGACATAAGAAAGGATCCTTTGCTGAATCGAATGATTTTATCTGGTTAAAAAACCAGAGCAGAAGTATCGCACAGGGGGCGGCAGATGGCACAGGATGAAATACTGTCCGGATCGCCGGATAAAACTTCTATCCCTATGATAGCCTGTCTGGTGGTCTGCTGTCAATAAGCATACTTGATTCCGAAGGCGCATAGGATGAGCCATAAGGAGGAACGGGGCATGATGAACTGGAAAAAATGGGTGTGTATCTGGATCTGTACGGGACTGCTTTCAGGGCAGGCGCTCGCGCTGCCTGAGATGGGCGGACTGAAAGCAAAATCGGCGGCACTCTACGCGGCAGATGGTACGCCTCTATATGGATACCATGAGGACGAGAAACTCCAGCCGGCATCGGTGACCAAGATCATGACGATGCTTCTTGCAATGGAGGCGATCGACAGCGGAAAGCTCAAGCTGACCGATCTGGTGACTGGCTCGGCGTATGCGGCTTCCATGGGCGGCACGCAGATCTGGCTCAAGGAGGGCGAACAGCTCACGGTGGATGAAATGCTCAAGGCGATCGCGGTGGGGTCAGCGAATGACTGCGCCGTTGCGATGGCAGAACATCTGGCGGGCAGTGAGGACTCCTTTGTGCAGCTCATGAACAGCCGCGCACAGGAGCTTGGATGTACCGGAACGACATTTGTAAACGCCAATGGTCTGGATACCGGCGGAAAAAAGACGCTCACAACGGCGCATGATCTGGCGCTCATTTCGGTCGAGCTGCTGAAGCATCCCAAGATCATCGACTATACCAGTATTTGGATGGATACCATCCGAAACGGGCAGTTTGGGCTTGCCAATACCAATAAGATGCTCAAAAAATACGATGGTATGATCGGACTCAAAACGGGATATATCTCGGAGGCAGGCTTTTGCATTTCGGCGGCGGCCAAGCGGGAGGGACTGACCCTGATCGCAGTCGTCATGGCGGCACCGGATAAGGACGCACGCACGGCGGATGCCAGCCAGCTCCTCAATTATGGGTTTGCCAATTTCGCGGCATACACGCCCGATCTTTCGGAGGCGTGTGTCGATCTGCCCGTCGTGCTGGGAAAGGAGCCGTCCGTCCCCATTCAGTGTGATACACCTGACACCATTACCATCGAAAAAGACCGTTTGGAGGGCATTACGATCGCGTATGAGCGTCCGGATACCCTTCCTGCGCCGGTGACACAGGGCGATCCGATCGGCAAGGCGCGGGTGCTGGATGCACAGGGAGAAGTGCTGCGTGAGATCCCACTGCGCGCCGGATGCAGCGTGGAGCGGCAGGGCTTTTGGGATATCCTGGGACGCTTCTGTCAGGCGGCTGGGAGCGGTCAGAAAAGCGCAGAATAAAAATTTTGCATTCTGCTAAAAAATCATGGCGCAACGGTTGTTTTTTTGTATAGAGTATGGTAACATAAATACAACCTCATTGGGTTCGGATCACAGGGAGCTCCTGTGAACGAATTTGAACTAGGCTAGGAGGAAGTTACTATGGTAAAACTTATTATGGGCGGCGCAGGCACAGGCAAGACAAAGACGATCATCGATCTGGTGAATGCTGCAGTACAGGAAGAAAAAGGCAGTGTTGTATGCATCGCCAAGGGCGATAAGCTGAAATTTGATGTTGCACATGATGCACGCCTCATTAACGTCAGCGATTATTCTGTTGACAGCTATCCATCCCTGCTCGGTTTCGTTGCAGGCATGCACGCTGGCAATTATGATATCTCCAAGGTATTTATCGATGCCCTCTATCGCATCGTGGATTCCAAGGATGCAAGCGATGCAGAAAAGTTCCTGCTGGATCTGGATGCATTTGCAGCAAAGCACAGTGTGGATTTTGTCGTTGCACTGAGCGAGGAAGAGATCCAGGCCACTGAGGTCATGAAGAAGTATCTCTGATCCAAAAGCTCTATGCCGAAGAAACGTTGTGACAGCAAAGATTTTCTTCTTTTACATAATCATGGAATCGAATGGAAGCTACAGACTGTGACACGGTTTGGATGCATGTATATTTATTGACGCAATCTACAAGATTGCGTCAATTTTTTTGTGCGGAAATCATGGTGTTTGCATAAATCGTAAAAATCATAAGAGAAAGGCTTTTGTTTTTGTGCAAAATCAGATATAATAGAAGCAAGTGCATGGAGGGATTTCCGTGCATTTGAGTGCAGAAGAAAGGCGGCGCAGCCCAATCATGCGTACCACGAAAAAACGGACCCCGTGGCAGTGGGTGGCGGTGGCCGGACAGCTCGGCTTTTCCATCGTGACACCGATCGTCCTGTGTACCGCGGCGGCATACTGGCTTTCCGAGCGATTCTCTCTTGGAAGCTGGGTCGTCATCCCCGGCATCTTTCTGGGGCTGGGCGGCGCAGCCGTGTCTTTTTTGAAGGTCGTGCGCGCCTTGCAGAACGATGCAGAGAAACAGGAGGATCGAGATGCCTGACTATGCCATTGCAAAGGAAGAACTGCGGCGGCTGACAAAAGGGGTCATTCCGGTCGCACTCATCGTATTTGGGATTCTGGTACTCCTGCGGCAGCCTGTGCTTCCGGCTGCGGCAGGCGCAGGTGCAGGGACTGCATTCGCGCTTTGGAGTTTTTATTTGATGAGCCGCAGCGCAGTGCGCGCGGTCTGGCAGGGCGATCCTGCACGAGCGAGCAAAATGATGCAGCGTTCCTATGCCGTCCGCTATCTGATGACGGCGGTGTTCCTCTTGCTGGTCATCTGGACCGACTGGGTCAATCTGCCCGCTGCTGTTATCACTCTTTTTTCACCGAAAATCACTTTTATGATTTTGAACTTACGAAAGAAAGGAGGGGAACTGTAAATGGATACAAATATCAGTGGTGCTCGCGTTTTGTGGGAGTCTGATTTCACACTTCCGCTGTTCGGGCACATCTCCATTACGGAAACGATGGTCAACGCATGGATCGTTATGCTCATTATTTTGGGGGCTTGCATCTTCTTTACGCACAACCTGCAAAAGGTTCCGAAGGGAAAGCAGGCATTCATTGAAAAAGTGATCGAAATGCTCGATAACTTGGTCGAACAGAATATGGGTAAGGGCTGCGAACACTACGCACCCTACATCATGACACTCATGCTGTCCTCTGTTCTTGGCAGCCTGGTATCCATGATCGGACTGCGTTCGGTCACTGCGGATCTCAATACCACGTTGGGATGGGCGATCATGACCTTCGTGCTGATCATCTATACGAATGTGCGGTACAAGGGCATTGGCGGTTATCTCAAGGGATTTTTAGAGCCGATCTGGGTCATGCTGCCGCTCAATATTCTGAGTGAGATCGCAACACCGGTATCGATGGCTTTCCGTCACTTTGGTAACATCGCAGGCGGTATGGTCATCAGTACGCTGATGCTTGGTGCATTGGGCGCACTGTCGAGTGCCGTCCATCTGCCCATCCCGCTGCTGCAGATCGGTATCCCGGGCGTTCTGTCCCTGTACTTCGATCTGTTCTCGGCTGGTATTCAGGCATTCATCTTCAGTATGCTGACAATGGTGTATGTCGGCTCGGCGCGTCAGGCATAAAGGCGCACGTTTCAAATCTTGTCAACAGACCATCTAACAGGATGGTTCTGAGAAAAACATCTTAGGAGGAAATAAGTTTATGGATCCGAAAGCATTTGTAGCAGGTATGTCCGCTCTGGGTGCAGGACTCGCAATGATCGCAGGTATCGGCCCTGGTATCGGTGAGGGTTACGTTGCAGGTCAGGCTTGTTCCGCGATCGCACGTCAGCCGGAGGCACAGTCCGATGTTACCCGTACCATGATCATGGGTATCGCAATGGCCGAGTCCACCGGTATTTACGCACTGGTTATCGCACTGATCCTGGTATTTGCAAACCCGCTGCTGAATCAGTTCTAATTGACAAAAGCCGCGTAAAATACCAAAACTTCCATTTCGGAAGGAGGAAAACCAGTGGAAGAATTAACAAGAGCGTTCGTTGACCTTGATTTATGGACACTGTTTGTTGTGATCTGTAACACGCTGATTACATTCCTTATCGTGAAGCATTTCCTGTACAAGCCGCTGCGCAAGATGCTCGCAGCACGCGAGCAGGAGGTCCGTGATCTCTACACCCATGCAGAGACCGACCGCCGCGAGGCAGAGGCGATGAAGCGCGACTATACCGCTTCGATCGCAAATGCAAAGCAGGAGGCTGCTGAGATCGTATCGACTGCACAGAAGCGTGCTGAAAAGCGCGCGGAAGACATCGTTCAGCAGGCGAACCATGACGCAGCAGCTGCAAAGCAGCGTGCAGAGGAGACCATCGAGCAGGAGCGCAAGAAGGCGATGAACCAGATGAAGGATGAAATCGCGGATCTGTCCATGCTGATCGCGTCCAAGGTGGTCGAGCGTGAGGTCAATCCGGACGATCACAAGCGTTTGATCGACGATTTCATCGATAAGGTAGGGTGAGCGCCGTGGCAACCGTTGTCAGCGAGCGCTATGCGCTCTCCTTATATGAAGTAGCCAAGGAAGAAAATCTGGCTGCTCCCATGTGCGAGGCTTTGGGGGAAGTATCTGCACTCTTTGCAGAGTATCCCGATTATCTCAAGGTCCTGACGACACCCTCGATCGGTATGGAAGAAAAGAAGCAGACCATTCGCACGGTGTTTGAAAATCAGCTGCACCCCTATCTGCTCAATTTCCTGCTGCTTTTGACAGAAAAGCGGCGCATTGGGCTCATTCATGAGATGGCGGCAGCGTATCAGGATCTCTATTATCTGGACGAGGGCATGTGCGGCGTGACTGCGGTCACTGCTGTTGCACTGACCGAGGACCAGATGGAAAAACTCAAAAATAAAATGGCTCAGGTGACCGGCAAAAAGATCGTCCTCAAGAACAAGGTCGATCCCCATGTGATCGGCGGCGTACTGGTGCGCATCGAGAACAAACAGATCGATGACACCGTAAAATCCCGCCTTGCTGGGATTGCGGCATCTCTGGGTCAAATAATTGCGTAAGAAAGAAGGTGACTTCATGGATTTACGCCCTGATGAAATCAGCACGATCATCAAACAGCAGATCACAAACTACCAGTCTCAGATCAAGCTGCAGAATGTTGGTACGGTCGTATCTGTTGGTGATGGTATCTGTCATATCCACGGTCTGGAAGACTGTATGTCCGGCGAGATGCTGGAATTTGACGGCGGTGTTTACGGCATGGCGCAGAACCTGGAGGAAGACCTGGTCGGTGCCGTATTGCTCGGCTCGGATCAGAACATCCGTGAGGGTGACACAGTCAAGCGCACCGGCCGTATCGTAGAGGTTCCGGTCGGTGAGGCAATGCTCGGCCGCGTCGTAGACGCACTGGGTATGCCGATCGACGGCAAGGGCCCGATCGAGACAGGCGAAGCACGTCCGATCGAGTGTCCGGCACCGGGCATCATCGAGAGAAGTCCGGTAAATGTACCGCTCCAGACGGGTATCAAGGCGATCGACTCCATGATTCCGATTGGTCGTGGTCAGCGTGAGCTGATCATCGGTGACAGACAGACTGGCAAAACAGCGATCTGTCTGGATACGATCATCAACCAGAAGGATACAGGTGTAATCTGTATCTATGTTGCGATCGGTCAGAAGCGTTCGACCGTTGCACAGGTCGCAGAGACACTGGCTGCAAACGGCGCGATGGATTACACCATCGTCGTTGCTGCAACTGCGTCTGAGTCTGCACCGCTCCAGTATATCGCGCCGTACTCTGGCTGCTCCATTGGTGAGTACTTCATGCATAAGGGTAAGGACGTACTGGTGATCTATGATGACTTGTCCAAGCACGCGGTGGCTTACCGTGCACTCTCCCTTCTGCTCCATCGTCCGCCCGGACGTGAAGCATATCCTGGTGACGTATTCTATCTGCACTCCCGTCTGCTCGAGCGTGCAGCGAACCTTCAGGATGGTGGCTCCCTGACCGCTCTGCCGGTCATCGAGACACAGGCAGGCGACGTTTCTGCCTATATCCCAACCAATGTCATTTCCATCACCGACGGTCAGATCTTCCTTGAGACTGAGCTGTTCAACATGGGTGTCCGTCCGGCAGTAAACCCGGGTATCTCGGTATCCCGTGTAGGTGGTAATGCACAGACCAAGGCAATGAAGAAGGTATCCGGTACCTTGAAGCTCGCATATTCGCAGTACCGCGAATTGCAGGCATTCTCCCAGTTCGGCTCCGATCTGGATGCGGATACCAAGGCACGTCTGGCACAGGGTGAACGTATCGTTGAGGTACTCAAGCAGCCGCAGAACAGCCCGATCACGGTTGAAAAGCAGGTTGTTATCATTTTCGCAGTCGTAAACAAGTACCTGATCGATATCCCTGTCAATCAGATCGCTGAGTTCCAGAACGAACTGTTCGATTATCTGGAAGCCAATCACAGCGATATTCTGGATTCCATCCGTGAGACCAAGTCGATCGATGGTGTGAAGGACGCGCTCCCGAAGGCGATCGAGGCATTTAAGGCAAAATTCCTCGGCGAGCATTAAAGGAGGCATCTGAGAATGGCTTCCGGAAATATGAAGGATATCAAGCGGCGTATCCGAAGCGTTGAATCGACCATGCAGATCACGAAAGCGATGGAATTGGTCGCGTCCAGTAAGCTGCGCCGCGCAAAGGAACGCGTAGAACAGGCAAGACCTTATTTCTATGCGCTTCAGGATACCGTTTCTCGTGTTTTGCGTGAAAATCGCTTTTCCAGCGTCTACACCGAGCAGAGAACGGTGAAAAAAAGTCTGTTTGTGGTCATCGCAGGTGACCGAGGCCTTGCAGGCGGCTACAATGCCGGCGTGCTCAAGCTGGCGACGGCTGAAATGGCGGACAAGCAGGCTGTGGTCGTGACCATCGGCAAGAAGGCACAGGAATATTTCGGCAAGCGCGACTATGAGGTGCTTGCCGATCATCCGGGTGTTGCCGAGTCCATGACCATTTCGGACATCCAGCCGATCACAGCCGATCTGCTTGCGCGCTTCCGTGCAGGCGAGATCGACGAGATCTATCTGTGCTATACAGCATTCGTTTCCCCCATGACACAGGAGCCGCGCGTCGTGCGTCTCCTGCCTGCTGCGCCTGCCTCTGCCGATGACAGAAAGGCTACAGACAAGAAGCAGGGACTCGTGGAGTGCGATCCATCGCCGGAAACCGTGCTGCATGCGATCATCCCAGAGTATCTCAGCGGCACGATCTATGGTGCCGTGGTAGAATCCTACGCGTCCGAGCAGTCCGCCCGCCGTATGGCGATGGAGTCCGCTTCGGATAACGCGAGCGAGATGATCGAGAATTTGAATCTGTCCTATAACCGTGCCCGTCAGGCAGCGATCACGCAGGAAATCACTGAGATCGTTGCAGGCTCTGGCGCAGTGGGCGGTTAATCCACTTTACTAGATTTAGGGAGTTTTGCAAATGAGTGAACAGAATATTGGTACCGTTGTCCAGATCATTGGACCGGTACTGGATATCAAATTTCCCGCAGACGCCCTGCCGAAACTGCTGAATGCGATCACCATCGACGCGCCCGATGGGCATACCGTGACCGTAGAGGTTGCGCAGCACATTGGTCAGGATACCGTCCGCTGCATTGCGATGCAGTCCACCGACGGTCTCGTTCGCGGAATGGATGCAAAGGACACCGGTGCGCCGATCACTGTACCGGTGGGCCGTGAAAATCTGGGTCGTATCTTCAACCTGCTCGGTGCTCCGGTCGATAACAAGCCGGAGTCCGGTGCAGCAGAGCGCTGGCCGATCCACCGTGAGGCACCGGCTTATGAGGATCAGCAGCCGCAGACTGAGATCCTGGAGACCGGTATCAAGGTCGTTGACCTGATCGCGCCCTACGCAAAGGGTGGTAAGATCGGTCTGTTCGGCGGTGCAGGCGTAGGTAAGACCGTTATCATCATGGAGCTGATCAATAACATTGCAAAGCAGCATGGCGGTATCTCGGTATTTACCGGTGTCGGCGAGCGTACCCGTGAGGGTAATGACCTGTATAACGAAATGCAGGAATCCGGCGTTATCGACAAGACCGTTCTCGTGTACGGTCAGATGAACGAGCCGCCCGGAGCGCGTATGCGTGTTGCGCTGTCTGGTCTGACCATGGCAGAGTACTTCCGCGATGTAGAGGGTCAGGACGTGCTGTTGTTTATCGACAACATCTTACGTTTCACCCAGGCAGGTTCCGAGGTATCCGCACTTCTCGGCCGTATGCCTTCTGCGGTTGGCTACCAGCCGACGCTGGCAACCGAAATGGGTGCATTGCAGGAGCGCATCACCTCTACCAAGAAGGGTTCGATCACATCGGTTCAGGCCGTTTATGTACCTGCCGATGACCTGACTGACCCGGCTCCGGCAACGACCTTTGCGCACCTTGACGCAAAGACCGTCCTTTCCCGTCAGATCGCATCTCTGGGTATCTATCCGGCTGTGGATCCGCTGGATTCTACCTCGCGTATCCTGACTCCGGAAATGGTTGGCAAGGAGCATTATGAGGTCGCTCGTGCCGTGCAGACCATTCTGCAGCGTTACAAGGAATTGCAGGATATCATCGCGATCCTGGGTATGGACGAGCTGTCTGATGAGGATAAGCTGACCGTTGCCCGTGCGCGTAAGATCCAGAACTTCCTGTCTCAGCCGTTCTCGGTTGCAGAGCAGTTCACCGGTATGGCTGGTAAGTATGTACCGGTCAAGGAGACCGTACGCGGCTTCAAGGAGATCCTGGAGGGCAAGCATGATGATCTGCCCGAGTCGGCGTTCCTGTTCGTCGGAACCATCGAGGAGGCAGTGGAGAAGGCAAAGAAGGGAGCATAAGATATGGCTACCTTTCATTTGCGTGTCCTGACTGCGGAGAAAAAGTTCTTTGAGGGCGATGTGGATCGCTGCGTCGTAAGAACGATGACGGGCGATGTTGGTATTTTGCCGAATCATGTGGCATATCTGGCACCGCTCGGTGTTGGTGGTCTTTCTATTACACAGAATGGAAAGGCAAGACTGGCAGCGGTTGCAAATGGCTTCATTGAGGTGAGTGATGGTCAGGCAACGATCATTGCACACACCTGTGAATGGGCAGACGAGATCGATCTCAACCGTGCAGAGCAGGCAAAGAAGCGTGCAGAAGCACAGGTGCAGTCGAGTAAGGCTGGAGATACAGAGTTTGCACATGCGCAGATCAAGCTCAAAAAGGCAATGAACCGTATCCGCAGCGCACAGAAATAAAGAGAAAGCGTCTGATGCCATATCAGACGCTTTTTTGATGCCCTAAAAGATATTGTATAGATGGGGGAACTGCAATTCGGGCAGATGGCGGAGCATGCCGGTCAGCTCGGCGACTTGCAAGCGGGTCTCATCCAGATCATCGTTCCTTGAGGCCTGAAGGGCACGGAGGAACAGGGCCTCGATCTGCTCGATCTCAGGGTGTGCGACCATTGCGCTGAGGAGCGGCTTTTTGCGGCTCCATATTTCGTAGTTTTCGTACAGGGTCATGGTGTCCGTCTGTCCGGTGACTGCGGATGCCAGTGCATTGGCGGTGCTGGCAACTGTGCGGTATTCTGCCACACAGCCGAAGCCGATCAGAGCAAGCAGGATACAGGCGGCGGCAAGGCGTTTCATGGCTCCTCCTTTCGCTGGATGAATTGATTTCCACAGTCATCGAGTGTCATCAGGAAAACATCGGAGATCCGCGGGATGTTTGCCTTTTTGACGCGCTTTTCCAGATCGGATACCGTAAGGTTCAGCTGATCCAGACTGCCCATCACAGGACGCCCCTCTGTGATGACGATGAGGGGCACTCCGATATCCGGTGGTGTGTGACCGATCATCTCCGCCGTGACAGGCTGTACCGGCTGTTTGAGCACATAGGACATACGCCCATTCGGTTCGAGGATCCCATATTTTACATCGGATACGGCTTGGATATTGTCCTGACGCAGGGCTTCGATGATTTCATCGGTGGAGATGCGCAGCTCGCGCAGCTTTTTGACATCGAGCTCTCCGTGCCGAATGAGGATCGCTGCCTGTCCGTTGATGAAGCGGCGCAAGCGGCGGCTCTTGAGGCAGAGATAGGAAACGAGGATCTCGATGGAAACCAGTACCGCCATCGGCACAAGTCCCGCCGTCAGTGGGATGCCGAGATCCTGCATGGGGACGGCGGCAAGCTCGGACAGCAGGATGGTGATGACGAGATCGGACGGCTCCAGTTCCCCGATCTGCCGCTTGCCCATGAGCCGTATGGCGCAGATGATCGCAACATAGAGCACCAATGTACGCATCAGGGAGACGGACATGCAAATGCCTCCTTTGTTTGAATTTCTGATTTATTGTGTACAAAAACACTTAAAATTATGCAGAACGTCGGAAGATTTTCGTTGACAAAAGTGTAAAAGGATTTTATAATGGGAACATAACATGTTGAACCACATATTGGAAAATGCAGGGAGCGGGACAGTAGCCCCAGATCTTTTTTCAGAGAGTCATCGGTCGGTGCAAGGTGACAAAGAGCTGGAATGTGAACATCACCCGTGAGCGGCTCGAATGAAATGTTTGGAGTAATTCGAGACGGAGGCCACCGTTATCAGGCAAGCGTATAGCATGGAGCCAGTCTGTGCTGTAGGTGTAGAGGTGGCTGTCGGGTGCTCCCGATGGCAAGTAGAGTGGTACCGCAGAGAACCGTTCGGTCTTTGTCTCTTGATGAGAGGCAAAGACCGTTTTTTTAAATGATTTGGAAAGGTGAGAGGGCAGATGAAACTGAACGGCGCACAGATCTTGTGTGAAACCTTGTTGGAACAGGGTGCTGACACGATTTTTGGTTATCCAGGTGGTGCAGTCCTGAATATTTATGATGCACTGTACCAGTATCAGGATCGCATCCGTCATATCATCACGGCACATGAGCAAGGTGCTGCCCATGCCGCAGACGGATATGCACGCGCAACCGGAAAGACCGGCGTGGTGCTTGCGACCTCCGGACCGGGCGCGACCAATCTGGTCACAGGCATTGCAACGGCGTACATGGATTCCGTGCCCATGGTCGCCATCACCGGCAATGTCGGGGTTCCGCTTATCGGCAAGGATTCCTTTCAGGAGGTCTACATTGCAGGCATCACCATGCCCATCACGAAGCATAACTTTGTAGTCGGACGGGTGGAGGAGCTGGCAGATACCGTGCGCGAAGCCTTCCAGATCGCGCAGAGTGGCAGACCGGGACCCGTCCTCATCGATATCCCCAAGGATGTCACGGCTGCGATGTGTGAATATGAGCCGCAGCCAGCCGTACAGCCCACAGAAGAAGGCTTCCACGTTGCAGACGAGGATCTGCGCCGGATCGCCGCCGAGATCAACGCGGCACAGCGTCCGGTCATCTACTATGGCGGCGGTATCGTGGCATCGGGTGCCTATCAGGAGCTTTTGGAGCTGATGCACAAGGCAGAGATTCCGGCAGCCGGAACGATCATGTCACTGGGCAGTCTGCCTGCGGAGGAGCCGCTGTATCTCGGAATGCTCGGGATGCATGGCAAGGTCTCCTCGGGCTGGGCAGTCGATCGCGCAGACCTGCTGCTTTCGATCGGCGCACGTTTTTCCGACCGCGTGGCAACCAATATCGATCGCTTTGCGCCCAAGGCGCGTGTCATCCACATCGATGTCGATGCCGCAGAGATCAATAAGAACCTGCCGACCGATGATTTTCTCGTGTCCGATGCCAAGACCTTCCTTGCCGGTGTCCTGCCCTATGTGAAGGAAGCCAAGCACCCCACATGGCTGGCACAGATCGAGGAATGGCGTGACAAGCTGGATTATAAGCCACAGGATGCACAGGATCGCCTGCGTCCCCATCAGATCGTGCGGTTGTGCGCCGAGCTCGGTGGAGAAGATCTCATTTTCACCACCGATGTCGGACAGCACCAGATGTGGACGGCGCAGTATTGCGGCCGCAGCCATCCGAGACAGCTTCTGACCTCGGGCGGCTTGGGTACGATGGGCTTTGGCTATGGTGCGGCGATCGGCGCAAAGGTCGCAAAGCCCGATCAGCCGGTCATCCATGTGACCGGAGACGGTTCGTTCCACATGAATCTCAATGAGCTGTGTACGACCGTTACCTATGGACTGCCGGTTATCACGGTCATCATGAACAATCAGGTGCTCGGAATGGTACGGCAATGGCAGACCATGTTCTATGAAAAGCGATATTCCTCCACAACACTGGAGCGTAAGACCGATTATGTAAAGCTCGCAGAGGCATTCGGGGCACAGGGCTTCCGCTGTACGACACCGGAAGAACTGCGGACGGCACTCACCAAAGCACTCGCACATAAGGGGCCGACCGTGATCGACTGCGTGGTGGATCGGGATGAACGCGTTCTGCCGATGATCGCGGCAGGGCAGGATATCCGCAATATCATTGCAGATTAAGGGGGAACGAAACCATGCACAGCAATAAATATATCGTGACAGCACTGGTGCGAAACCATGCAGGTGTTCTGGCGCGTGTGGCAAGCCTGTTTGGACGGCGTGCGTTCAACATCGATTCCCTGACCGCTTCCGCGACCACCGATCCCAAGGTGTCGCGTATGTCCATCATCGTCACAGCGGACGAAAAGATCTTGGAGCAGGTGATGAAGCAGGTCTCCAAGCTGCATGAGGTTATCTGGATCAAACAGCTGGACGAGGAAGACAGCTACTGCAAAGAGCTGGTATTCGTCAAGATGTCCACGCCGGATGCACTCAGCCGCAATGCGATCCGTGAGATCGCAGAGGTCTATCATGCAAACGTGGTGGAGTCGGTGGGGGACACGATGATCGTGGAGCTGACCGAGGTTCCCAGCCGGATCGATGCCTTTTTGGAGGTGATCTCCAATTTTGAAACCATTGAGATCTGCCGCTCGGGTGTGACGGCGATGGTCAAATAGTGATTTAAAATTTTTATATAAATATGCACTTTTAGGAGGACAAAACCATGGTAAAGATGTATTATGATGCGGACTGCAACCTTTCTCTGCTCGAGGGCAAGACCGTAGCCATTCTGGGCTTTGGCTCGCAGGGTCATGCACATGCGATGAACCTGCATGACTCCGGCGTCAAGGTCGTTGTTGGTCTGCGTCCGGGCTCGAACCATATCGCAAAGGCAGAGGCCGCTGGTCTGACCGTCAAGACACCGGCTGAGGCAGCAGCAGAGGGCGATATCATTATGATGCTCGTTCCGGACGAGAAGCAGGCTGATATCTACAAGGATGTCGTAGCACCCAATCTGAAGCCGGGCAATGTCCTTGGATTCGCACATGGCTTCAACATCCATTATAAGCAGATCGTTCCGCCGGCGGATGTAGATGTCATCATGGTTGCGCCCAAGGGACCGGGTCACACCGTGCGCCGTACCTATGCAGAGGGAGCAGGCGTTCCGGCACTTGCCTGTGTACATCAGGATGCTTCCGGCAAGGCTATGGAGATCGCACTGGCGTATGCAGCCGGCATCGGTGCAGGCCGCGCAGGGATTCTGGAATCCACCTTCCGCACCGAGACCGAGACCGATCTGTTCGGTGAGCAGGCAGTGCTGTGCGGCGGCGTTTGCGAGCTGATGAAGGCAGGCTTTGAGACGCTGGTAGAGGCAGGTTATGCACCGGAAAACGCATACTTTGAGTGCGTACATGAAATGAAGCTCATCATTGACCTTGTGAACGAGGGCGGCTTTGCCAAGATGCGTTATTCCATCTCGGATACCGCGGAATATGGCGATTACCGTACCGGCAAGCGCATCATCACCGAGGAGACCCGCAAGGAGATGAAGAAGATCCTGCGTGAGATCCAGGACGGTACGTTCGCTTCCGAGTGGATTCAGGAGAACCGCGCAGGCGGCCGCGCAAGATTCCTTGCGACCCGTCAGATGGAGGCAGAGACCGAGCTCGAGGAGACCGGCAAGAAGCTGCGCAGCATGATGAGCTGGCTCAAGAAGTAAGCAATGTACTTGGGACGGACGGCGGTGCCGCCCGTCCCATTTTTGATATCAGGATGGAGGAAATCGTTTTGGCTAAGAGAAGTGACCAGATCACCGCAGGCGTGGCGCGTATGCCCAACCGCTCGCTGCTGCGCGCGTGCGGATTGACAGAAGAAGAGATGGAACGCCCGATCATTGGCGTGGTTTCGGCGTATTCTGAGATCATTCCGGGGCATATCAATCTGGATAAGATCGCAAATGCGGTCAAGGCAGGCGTTGCCATGGCTGGCGGCACGCCTGTGGTCGTACCGGCGATCGGTGTCTGTGACGGCATCGCGATGGGGCATATCGGCATGAAGTTTTCCCTGCCGTCCCGTGAACTGATCGCGGATTCCGTGGAAACACTGGCGCAGGCGCATCAGCTCGATGCTCTGGTACTCATTCCCAACTGTGACAAGATCGTACCGGGAATGCTCATGGCAGCGGCAAGACTGAATATCCCGTCGATCGTGGTATCCGGCGGCCCGATGCTTGCCGGACGCTTTGACGGGGAGGACATCTCGCTGTCCAAGACCTTTGAGACGGTCGGCGCATACAAGGCAGGACTGGTCACGGAGGCACAGCTGCTGGAGTGCGAGACCGGCTCCTGTCCGGGCTGCGGCTCGTGCTCGGGCATGTATACCGCAAACTCTATGAATTGCCTGTCCGAGGCGATCGGTATGGCACTTCC
Source organism: Butyricicoccus sp. (assembly GCA_029257685.1). Taxonomy (GTDB): domain Bacteria; phylum Bacillota; class Clostridia; order Oscillospirales; family Butyricicoccaceae; genus Butyricicoccus. Next base: position 20,421 of record JARIAV010000074.1, on the reverse strand, counting down.
GGGCAATGGCACCATTCCGGCAGTCCATGCTGCACGCATCCATCTGGCAAAGCATGCCGGCATGAAGATCATGGAGCTGCTGCACAAGGATATCAAGCCGCGCGATATCCTGACCCCACAGGCGTTCCGCAATGCACTGACCTGTGAAATGGCACTGGGCTGCTCGACCAATACCGTACTGCATCTGCTCGCAATCGCACATGAGGCAGGGGTGGAGCTGGATCTGCATTTGCTCAATGAGCTGTCTGCCAAGGTACCCAATCTGTGTCACCTTGCACCGGCAGGGCCGCACCATATCGAGGAGCTCGATCGTGCAGGTGGGATCCCGGCGGTCATGCATGAGCTGACACGTCGGGATCTGCTCGACTTGTCGCTCGTGACGGCGACCGGAAAAACTGTGGGTGAGAATCTTGCCGGTGTCAGCAATCGCGACCCGAAGATCATTCGTCCGATCGATGCGCCGTACTCGGAGACCGGAGGCATCGCCGTGCTTTGGGGCAATCTGGCAGAGAACGGCTGTGTGGTCAAGCGTTCCGCAGTCGCGGCGGAGATGATGGTGCATACGGGCCCTGCGCGTGTATTCGATTCGGAGGACACCGCGATCGAAGCCATCTATGCCGGAAAGATCCACAAGGGCGATGTGGTCATTATCCGTTATGAGGGGCCGAAGGGCGGACCGGGAATGCGGGAAATGCTCAACCCCACCTCGGCACTGGCAGGCATGAAGCTGGATAAGGACGTTGCGCTCATTACGGACGGACGTTTTTCCGGCGCATCACGCGGTGCTTCCATTGGCCATGTGTCGCCGGAGGCAGCAGCAGGCGGCAATATCGCGCTGGTGCAGGAGGGAGATACGATCGAGATCGATATCCCAAACAGCCGCGTACATTTGGCAGTCACAGAGGAAGAGCTGGCAGCACGCCGTGCGGCATTTGTCCTGCCGGAGCCCAAGATCAAGACCGGATGGCTGGGGCGTTATGCGCGTCTGGTCTCCTCGGCGGATCAGGGCGCGATCCTGCAATAAAATCACATAGAAACATAACAAAGCAGACTGTAAGCGTTACAGTCTGCTTTGTTTTCGATAGGCATTGGGGCTGAGTCCCGTCAATTTTTTGAAACTCTGCGAAAAGTAGCTGGGAGAGGAAAACCCGAGCATACGGCTGATGAGCGACATGGAAAAATCATCGTTTTTGAGCAGTTGTTTGCCCTCCTCGATGCGTTTTGTGAGCATGTAGTTGATGGGGGAGACCCCGTATTCCTGCGCAAAGCTATGCGCCATGTGATACTTGCTGACGTGGACGAGATCGGCAAGGGAATCGAGCGTCAGGTTTTCGGTATAATGCCCGTCGATGTAACGGCGTACCGTGGCACAGAGCTGAGAGGATTTCTTGCGGATGGGGGCAAGGGTGGTGGCGAAATCGGTCTGCCGCATGAGCAGGATGATGAGGACTTCCATGAGATCCTGACAGACGAATTCATATCCGGCGGGTTTGCTTTCGATCTCCTTGAGCATATTTTGGAGATAGAACAGGATACGTTCGCGCACACTCTCGAAGTTGATGATGCAGAAGCGGTCGTCCTGCTCCTCGCCCACGGACAGCTCCAGCCCGTCCACCCCCAGCGCGATGTATTCGAGCGGATTGTCGTTGAGACTGATTTCCGTATGCGGGACATTGGGACTCACGACCACAAGATCATTCGCTGTGACCGGATGGATCTGCTCTGCGATACGGAATTGTCCCATGCCGTGTGTGACGTAAAAAAGCTCGGAACAGGTATGGGTGTGCAGGGTGCTGTGCCAGTCTCCGCCGTATTTGGCAGAAGAAATATACAGCAGCTTTGCGGCATTGCGGATGCCGTTGTTTTCGTGTGCCCCAAGTTCATATCTATTTGTACTCATAAGAACCCCCCGCTTGTGATTTATTGCACCGTGTGCGCCGTGAAAGCAAGATGATTATATACCCTGCTAAAAAAAAAGACAAGCAGAACCGACAGAAATCGCAGAAAATTTGTAAAGATCCGCAAAATATAGATAGATTGTAAGGATATCAAGCAATATATACAAAATGGTATCCGATAATTTATGATAAATACACGAAAACAACTAAAATCGCAAGAAACATAAAAAATACCGCAAGAAAGAGATTGATAACAAACGGCAAAGAGATATACTGAAAGCATAAGGACGGCATGCAGGATGTGCCGCAACGAGAAATAGGGAGGAAAACAAAATGAAGAAGAAAAGACTCTTAAGCGTTTTTCTGTGTACATCAATGGTTGCCTCTTTGGTCGCTGGCTGTGGTGGTCAGCAGGGAGACAACGGCAGCAATGCAAGTGCCGATGCACCAAAGGATGATGTTACGATCAAGGTTGCAGCACTGGAAACCGGCTACGGCTCCGATATGTGGAAAGAGGTTTGCGATGCCTTTACTGCGGAGACCGGAATCAAAGTTGAGCTGACAACTGATAAAAAGCTGGAGGACGTCATCGGGCCTTCCATGCAGGGCGGCGATTATCCGGATGTCATCCATCTGGCAACCGGCCGTGAAGCAGCACTGACCGAGCAGTTCATCAAGGGCAATATGATCGCAGAGGTCACCGATGTGCTCTCCATGCAGGTGCCGGGTGAGGATGCCAAGGTTTCTGACAAGATCGCAGGCGGCTTCACCGATACCTCTCTGACCAATCCTTATAACGATGGCAAGACCTATCTCATGCCGATGTTCTACTCTCCCTGTGGTCTGTTCTACAATGCAGGCCTGCTCGAGCAGAAGGGCTGGGCAGTTCCGACAACATGGGATGAAATGTGGGAGCTGGGTGACAAGGCAAAGGCTGAGGGCATTTCCCTGTTCACTTACCCGACCACCGGTTATTTCGATACTTTCTTCTATGCGCTGATGTACTCCGTGGGCGGACCGGAATTCTTTGACAAGGCGACCCATTACGAGGAAGGCATCTGGGAGACGCCGGAAGCACAGAAGTGCTTCGATATCATCGCGAAGCTGGCAAGCTACACCAACCCGATCACACCGGCACAGGCAAACGATCAGGACTTCACCCAGAACCAGCAGCTCGTTCTGGATAACAAGGCGATCTTCATGCCCAATGGTACATGGATCGTTGGCGAAATGGCAGAGGCTCCGCGTGCAGACGGCTTCAAGTGGGGCATGACCGCACTGCCGGCAGTCGAAAAGGGCGGCGACGCATACAGCTATACATGGTTCGAGCAGGCTTGGATCCCGTCCGGCGCAGAGCACATCGACGCTGCAAAGCAGTTCATGGCATTCCTGTACAGCGACAAGGCTTGTGAAGCATTTGCAAAGTCCAATGCGATCCAGCCGGTGCTGAACATTGCGGACAAGCTGCAGGGCGACAACGTACTGTTCTACTCGATCTACGACAATGGCGCAAAGGCTGCTATGGGTAACTTTGCTGCATTCGATGCGATCCCGGGCGTAGAAGTGCGTACCGTATTCCTCGATCCGGTCAACTCTCTGGTATCCGGCGATATGACCAAGGAAACCTGGGTCAAGGGCATCATCGAGGGAAGCGACAAGATGCGCGCAAACCTGAAAAAGTAAGCAGATCACAAGCGTAAGATTTTTGGTGGCGGCGGGCAGATGAAACTGCCCGCCGTACTTTATGAATCCTGCAAGGGAAAGGAACCAGTAGATATGAAAGAGAACAAAGGGTTAAAATGCTTCCGGTTCTTGTGCATTGCACCGGCAGCGATCCTATTCTTTGTCTTTATGATTGTGCCGACCTTCAATGTATTTCGTATGTCGCTGTACGAGAAGGGCGCATATTCTCCGAATGAGACATTTGTAGGATTCAAAAATTTCCAGACACTCCTTCAGGATGCGAACTTCATTCGCTCCATGCAGAACATGATCCTGCTCGTCGTGATCGTGACCGTGATCACGTTCGCGTTCGCACTTGTTTTTGCAGGCATCCTGAGCCGCGAAAAGATCAAGGGACAGAATTTCTTCCGCATCGTATTCTATATCCCGAATATCCTTTCGGTCGTTGTTATTTCGGGTATCTTCTCCGCGATCTATAAGCCGGAAAATGGTATGCTCAACAGCATCATCGGGCTGTTCCGCGATATGTCCGATCCGATCCTGTGGAAAGGACAGTCGCTCGTTATGGTCAGCATCATCATTGCGATGGTCTGGCAGGCGATCGGTTATTACATGGTCATGTACATGGCATCCATGGCAAGCGTGCCGGAAAGCCTCTATGAGAGCGCCGGACTGGATGGCGCAAGCCGCGTGACCCAGTTCTTCCAGATCACCATTCCGCTGATTTGGACGAATATCCGCACCACCCTGACGTTCTTCATCATTTCTACCATCAATATGGCGTTCCTGTTCGTAAAGGCGATGACCTCCGGCGGCCCGAATGGTGCTTCCGATGTTGCGCTCAACTATATGTACAGCCAGAAGGACGCAGGACTGTTTGGATACAGTATGGCGATCGGCGTTGTGATCTTCCTCTTCTCATTCGCTCTGTCTGCGCTCGTAAACAAGGTCACAGAACGTGAGCCGCTGGAATTCTGAGGAGGATATACATATGAACAGCAAAAAGAATACAGGAGAAGGACTGTACAAGGTCTTTATTTATGTGGTGCTGTCCGCGCTTGCCATCACCATTTTGGTTCCGGTCGCGTGGGTCTTTATGGCATCCTTCAAGCAGAATAGCGAATTCTACGGCAACCCGTGGACACTCCCCGTGGGGCTGTACTGGAAAAACTTTACCGATGCATGGAACACGGCAAAGATGGGCGAATATATGCTCAACTCCGTCATCGTCACCGCACTTGCACTCGTGCTCCTGCTGGTGATCGCACTGCCGGCTTCCTACTGCCTGTCCCGTTTCAAGTTCAAGGGACGTAAATTCCTGAATACCGCATTCATGGCAGGCTTGTTCATCAACGTAAACTATATCGTTGTGCCCATCTTCCTGATGCTGCGCGACGGCGATCTCTGGCTCAAAAAGCTGACAGGAGGCACCTTCCTGCTCAACAATCTGGTGGTGCTTGCCATCGTCTATGCGGCGACTGCCCTGCCATTCACGATCTATCTGCTTTCCAGCTATTTCTCTACCCTGTCTCATGAGTATGAGGAGGCAGCGTATATCGATGGTGCAAGCTACAATATGGCAATGTGGCGCATCATTTTCCCGATGGCGAAGCCGTCCATCATCACGGTCATCCTCTTCAATTTCCTCTCGTTCTGGAATGAGTACATCATTTCCATGACCCTGATGAGCTCGGCAACCGGTGCAAAGACATTGCCGGTCGGCTTGCTCACACTGATGCAGGCGCAGCAGTCGGCGGCACAATATGGCATTATGTATGCCGGTCTGGTCCTCGTCATGCTGCCGACCCTTATTTTGTACATGTGCGTACAGAAGCAGCTGACCGAAGGCATGACCGCTGGCGGATTGAAGGGATAAGGTGATCGTATGGAATTTTGGAAAGAACACATGACATTACGCGCACTGCTCATCGCTGCATTTTTTGTTGTGGGGCTCGTGCTTGTGATCGTTGGCTGGAAGATGACCGGTCAGCTTGCCGGACTCGGACTGATGCTCGTTGGCGTGATCGGATTGCTGACGGCCCTGTTCCTTTATAACAAACCGTATCAAACACCAAGCAGAAAAGATTGAGGTGTCACTATGACAGAACAGAATAAAGATTTGAAGCATGGACGCGTGACCATCCCGACCAATCTGGATGTCGTGCCGGAAACGATCGAGATCCTGAAGCGCTGGGGTGCAGATGCCATCCGCGATTGTGATGGCACGGAGTTTCCCGAGGAATTGACACAGGTGGGAGCAAAGATCTATTCCACCTACTATACCACCCGTAAGGACAATGTATGGGCGAAGGCAAATCCGGATGAAGTGCAGCAGTGCTACATCATGACCGCGTTCTATACGGCAACGGGCGGCATGTTGGAGATCCCGCTGATGAAGGGCATTTCGGATGAGCTCATGCAGGTCAATACGAGAGATGACATCACACGCTGGTGGGAGGTCATCGACCGCACGACCGGCGAGGTGCTGACTCCGGATCAGTGGTGCTACAATGAAAAGACCGGCTGTGTGGAGATCGCAAAGCCGCAGGATTTCCATGAATATACCGTGAGCTTCCTTGCCTATATCATCTGGGATCCAGTACACATGTACAATGCGGTCACGAATGACTGGAAGGACTTTGAACACCAGATCACCTTCGATGTACGTCAGCCAAAGACCCATCAATATACGATGGAGCGTCTGCGCAAGTTCTGTGAGGAGCACCCGTATGTCGATGTCATTCGATACACGACCTTCTTCCATCAGTTCACCCTGATGTTCGACGAGCTCAAGCGCGAAAAGTATGTAGACTGGTATGGCTATTCCGCGTCGGTCAGCCCCTATATTTTGGAGCAGTTCGAGCGGGAGGTCGGCTACAAGTTCCGTCCGGAATACATCATCGATCAGGGCTATTATAACAACCAGTACCGCGTACCCAGCAAGGAATTCCGCGATTTTCAGGCGTTCCAGCGTCGAGAGGTCGCAAAGCTGGCAAAGGAAATGGTCGATATCACCCATGAATGCGGCAAGGAAGCCATGATGTTCCTTGGCGATCACTGGATCGGCACCGAGCCGTTCATGCCGGAATTTGCAACGATCGGTCTGGACGCTGTGGTTGGCAGCGTGGGCAATGGCAGCACGCTGCGTCTCATCTCCGATATTCCGGGGGTCAAGTACACCGAGGGACGCTTCCTGCCCTATTTCTTCCCGGATACCTTCCATGAGGGCGGGGATCCCGTCAAGGAAGCCAAGGAAAATTGGGTCACGGCAAGACGTGCCATCCTGCGCAAGCCCATCGACCGCATCGGATATGGCGGATACTTAAAGCTCGCGCTGGATTTTCCGGAGTTTATCGACTATGTAGAGAGCGTGTGCAATGAGTTCCGTGAGCTGTATGAAAATGCACGCGGCACGACCCCGCACTGTGTCAAGACGGTTGCCGTCCTCAACAGCTGGGGCAAGATCCGCAGCTGGGGCTGCCACATGGTACACCATGCACTGTATCAAAAGCAGAACTACAGCTATGCAGGCATCATCGAGGCACTGTCCGGTGCACCGTTCGATGTGAAGTTCCTCTCGTTTGCAGACCTCAAGGAAGATCCGCATGCGCTGGATACTGTAGATGTCATCATCAACGTGGGCGATGGCGATACCGCACACACTGGCGGCGCGATCTGGGAGGATGCAGAGATCACCGCGAAGATCCGTGCGTTCGTCTACAATGGCGGCGGCTTTATCGGTGTCGGTGAACCATCTGGCCACCAGCATCAGGGGCATTATTTGCAGCTCGCCAGCATGATGGGCGTGGAGAAGGAGACCGGATTTACGCTCAACTATGACAAGTATAACTGGGAGGAGCATCCGGAGCACTTTATCCTGAAGGATACCACCAAGCCGGTCGATTTTGGCGAGGGCAAAAAGAGCATGTATGCCTATGAGGGCACGGAGATCCTCGTACAGCGCGAAAAGGAAGTGCAGATGGCAGTCAAGGACTTCGGTAAGGGACGCTCGGTCTATATCAGCGGTCTGCCGTACAGCTTTGAAAACAGCCGTATCCTGTACCGTAGTATCCTCTGGAGTGCGCACAGCGAGGAGGAACTGAATCGCTGGTTCAGCACGAATTTCAATGTAGAAGTACACGCTTATGTCAAGAATGGCAAATACTGCGTGGTCAACAATACCTATGAGCCGCAGGATACCACGGTATACCGCGGAGACGGCAGCAGCTTCGAGCTCCACATGGAGGCAAACGAGATCCGCTGGTATGAGATCTGATCCGAGGCACAGCCGGTGCGCTGTTTTCCCAAAAAATAGACCTGAAACATGTCTAAAAATCAAATAAAATGAATAAAAAGAGATGGATCGAAACCGATCCATCTCTTTTTGCTGTGGAACGGAAATGGAACTGAGAAACAGGTGCGCAAAATACTTTGAAAACGCATGTCAAAAAGAAAGGATAAAAAATGTACAATGTGATGAAAAAATAGAGAACGATTGACAAAAGATTTGGGCAAGTATATAATATAGCCATAGTTTGTAAATTGGATTTATAAATAAATCTGATATACAAAAATACGAAAAGCAGATCTGGGAGAAAAGGCAGGAGAAACGTATGGAAAAGCGGTTCAAGCGTGGCGTAGGTCTTTTGTTGGCAGCATGTATCACAACAAGCACATTTGGCGGTGCGTATGCAAGTGCGGCATCGACCAAGTATAAGATCGAGGATTTCGCAAATGTACTCGATGTCACAGCGCGGCTGGACAATGAGCCGTATGGGTATTACTCGACCAGCAGATACAATGTGTTTTCCGATATGGGTGCATGGCATGGCTATCATCTGCATGCACTCGATGCACTTGGTACATACGGCGGCTTTGCAGGCCCGCACATTCTGGCGCAGGATATCGGAATGAACCTGTCTGACTGCATCAGCCGTTTACAGCTGACCGATGCAGAGGGCAAGAAGATCGATCTCACCGGCGCAAGACCGTATATGGCATATTATCCAGGCCGTCTGGTACAGTACTATGAGGCAAGGGATCGCTATAAGGTCACACTGGAGCTCATCTTCGTCAGCGGCAGAACGAGCCTTGTGCGTGCACAGATCGAAAACTATCAGGACGAACCACTCGTGCTCAATGTCGGTTGGAATGGACGCATCTTTGCGGAGAATAAGATGGGCTCTAAGACCTATCCCACCAATACCAGTCTGGGTGCGGTCGAAAACGGTGTACAGGTATCTTTTGCCGGCAATACCAAGGCATGGACGACCACACCGGAAATGAAGTATACCATCCAGCACAGCGAGGCTGTCAGCACAGAGGTTGCAGGAGATAAGCTGAGTTATGTTTCCAAGGCGGCAAAGCCGATCAGCATTGCAAAGGGCAAGCCCTATGTCACATATACCGCCGAGAGCTTTACCTTTACCAAGGACGAGGCGGAAAAGGAAGGCAAGGCCGTGCAGACCCTGCTGGCAGATCCGGAAAAGGCATTTACAGACAACCGCACCCGTTGGGAAGGCTACCTGAACAAGACCTTTGACCAGCCGGATACCGTGGCCAAGCCGTATAAGAATGCGGCGGTCAAGGCGATGGAGACCCTTGTCACCAACTGGAGAAGTCCGGCTGGTATGTTCAAGCACAGCGGTCTGACCCCGTCCATGTCGTATAAGTGGTTCAATGGTGTATGGGGCTGGGATACATGGAAGAATGCGGCTGGTGTGGCGGCCTTCGATCCGGAGCTTGCAAAGGATGGCATCCGCTGCATGTTCGATCACCAGATCCAGTCCACCGATCCGGTAAGACCGCAGGACGCAGGCACCATCTTTGACTGCTTCAGCTATTCGGAAAATTCGGCGAACTACCGCAACTCCAAGCCGCCGCTTGCTGCATGGGGTGTGTGGAAGGTCTATCAGGAGTCCAAGGATAAGGCATTTCTGGAGGAGATGTATCCCAAGCTCGTGGCGTATCACAACTGGTGGTACACCAACCGCGATACAGATAAGAATGGAATTGCGGAGTATGGCGCGATGGTGGACGATCTCCACTATCAGCGAGATGAAAACAAGCAGATCAAGAAGGATGAGAACGGCAAGCCTCTGCTCGATGTAGAAGCGATCATTGAAGCGGCTGCTTGGGAAAGCGGCATGGACAATGCAACTCGCTTCGATCAGGAAGGCAGCGGCAAGGACGATATCGGGGTACAGGTATTTGAAAATACCGATGCCGATGGCAAGGTCATTGGTTATTCCATCAATCAGGAATCGGTCGATCTCAATGCGATGCTGTATGCGGAGAAGGCGTTCCTCAAGTCCATTGCCCTCGAACTTGGCAAGACAGAGGATGCAAAGAAGTATGAAAGCGAAGCCGTAACGCTCGCGGCATACATCAATGAGAAGATGTGGGATGAAAACACAGGCTTCTACTATGACTTGCAGACCAACAAGGACGGCTCGCAGAAAAAGCTCCTGACCAACCGTGGCAAGGGAACAGAGGGCTGGATGCCGCTCTGGGCAAAGCTCGCACCGAAGAACCGTGCAGAGAAGGTCAAGAACAATATGATGGACACCAATAAGTTCAATCTGCGTGTACCCATGCCGACGGCATCCGCGGACAATGCAAAGTTCAGCCCGTATCAGTATTGGAGAGGTCCGGTCTGGCTGGATCAGGCACTCTATGGTGTAGAGGCTTTGCAGAATTATGGTTATGAAGCAGAAGCAAGAGAACTGGCATATAAGCTCTTTGATGGTGCAGAGGGCGTTCTCACCGATGGCCCCATCCATGAGAACTATAATCCGGTCACAGGTGAGGGCCTGCATACCAGAAACTTCAGCTGGTCGGCAGCGGCATATTATATGCTGTATCAGAATGCATTGGCAGACACCAATCCGTCAACACAAACCGGTATTCCAATGAAATAAGCGAGGGAAGGGTGCTGTGCCTTGGGCAACAGCACCCTTTTTGAAGCTGGGAGAGGAGCGCACAATGAATATCACAGAAAAAAGTGTCAATCAGGAAAAACAGCAGAAGATCAATCGCACCTTGGTGCTGCAGCTCCTGCGGCAGCAGAAGCTGGCATCCCGCGCGGATATCGCCAAGCTCTCCGGCTTGCAGCGTGCAACGATCTCCAATATCGTGCGTGAGCTGATGGAGCTTGGGCTGGTCGTGGAAAGCGGTCTGCTGTGCACGGAGCATGGACGGCGTTCCATCGGGATCGAGCTCAATGGAACGCGTGTGGGCGTCATCGGCGTGATGGTGACCCGAGAGTATTTTGGCATCAGCCGGATCGGGTTGAGCGGAGAATTGTTTGAAACGCAATACTTTGAACTGCGCAGGGAGGATACGGTTGCGGAAAGTCTCAAACGGCTCAAGCTGGAGATCAATCGAGTGATCCTGTCTCATCCGGAGTTTCGGGTACTGGCAGTTGGGTTTGCAGTTCCGGGGCCTTACCGTATGGAAGGAGATGAAATGATCTTTATCACCAACCTCAAGGGCTGGGATGGAGTCCCCATCCGCTCGCTGTTGCAGCAGGGGATCTCTGTGCCTGTATTTACGGAAAACGATGCCAATGCAGGTGCAATGGCGCAGTTTTGGAGTCACGAAACCGAATTGACCAAGAAAGATCTCATCTATATCGTGGCAGGGCAGGGCATCGGCTGCGGCATGATCGCGGATGGTGCCCTGCTCAAGGGTGCAATGGGCATCGCCGGAGAGATCGGACATACCACCATCGACTGCCACGGCCCACGGTGTGCCTGCGGCAATTATGGCTGTCTGGAACTGTATGCTTCGGTGCTCGCACTCAAGGATCGGATCCGGACACGGCTTGAGGCTGGGGAGCGTTGTGCATTGTCTCTGTATGATCTGGCTGGTTCCAAAGCGCATGCGGCGATCAAAGCCGCGTGGGAGGGAGAAGATCCGCTGGTGTGTGAGGAGTTTGAAAAGACCTGTGAATATTTGGCGATCGGTCTGGTCAGCCTCATCAACCAGATGGATCCGGAGGTGGTCATTTTGGGCGATGCCCTCGCGGAGATCGGCGGCGGACGGATGCTGGAGATCGTGCGGCGCGAGGTCAAGGCGCGGATCCGGCCGATCATCTGGGAAAACCTGCGGATCGAACTGAGTACCCTGCCACAGAACCCGATCCTGATCGGTGCAGGCGCGATCGCGGTACAGCATATCTTTGAAGACCCCATGACATTTGTGAAATAAAAAAATGGGTGTGTTGCAAAATGGAAACACACTATCCATTTGCACAAAACATTAGAGGTAAAAAATGAAAATCGGCTGTCAAATGAAGCGTTCTGCTTCTTTTGACAGCCGATTTTTGTGCATCATTTTTAGGAGAGGCCATTTTGCAACAGCCCCATTTTTGCTGTTATACTTCGCCGCGCAGATATTCTTCTACGATCTTTGCGCCATGCCGCACACATGCATCACAGGGGTAGATCGGTTTGCCGGTGTCACGGCCCTTGAGCTCGTGGCAGAGAACGGAGCCGGTCTCCTTCTGGAAGGCTTCGCCCAAGGTGCGATTGAGCTTGTAGGTAGCGCCCTTGGTCTTGCCCGGTTCCTCTGTGCCTGCGCTGTTTTTGAGTCCTGCGAGCATGAGTGCGCCGCTGAGTGCGCCACAGACTTCCATCATGCCCATGCCGAGGCCGAAACCTTCGCTCATCTTATAGGCTGTGTTTTCGTCGATCCCAAACAGATCGGCATAGGCACAGACGACTGCCTGTGCACAGTTGTAGCCTTTCTGGTGCAGGGTGATTGCGTAATCGATTCTGGATTCTGACATGGAAAGATCTCCTTAATATGGGTGTGTTTCAAAGTATTTCATGATTGCATTATACTGTGCCTTTGCCTGATCGCGCAGAAGATCGGTGGAGAGGATCCACTGCTGATCTTCGGGATTGTTCATAAAGCAGAATTCACTGATGAATGCAAGCGTGTTTGCCTCCTGTGCGGAGCGCAGGACAAAGTAATAGTCCTTGCTGTGGTCAGTGTTGCTGTGGGCGAATACAAATCTGCGCCACGATTTTCCCATTCCTATGTATTCGGCCTTGAGCAGTTCTCCGAATTCCCGTCCGGCGCCGCCATTTTCATAGGCGATCTGGATGAGGAGCTCTGCGCCGTTTGGCTTCGGACTGCTTGCACCATTGTGATGGACGCTGAAGATCATGTCATAGCCCTGTCCCTCGGTGGAGAACAGCTTTTTGCGCTCGCTTGGTGTGACGGTGACATCCTCTGTGCGTGTCATGCGCACCTCGACTCCGGCTTCCTCCAGCATTTCCTGCAGCATGAGGGAAACGGCGAGGTTGAAGTCCTTTTCATGGATCTTGGTATTGATCGCATGGTGTACTCCCCAATAGTCATCGAAAGCCATGGTAGCGTCTGCGCCATTGCCGCTGTCGGAGCCGCCATGCCCCGGATCGATCCAGATCTTGAGCACGCCATCCAGAGCGGTGGCAGGGGGCGGCGTTGGAATCTCTGGGGTATCGGGGGTCTGCGGGGTTGGGATAGATGGCTCGAGATCGACCATCGGCTGAGAATTGGATGGATCGTTTTCGTCTGATTGATTCTCTTCGGGCGTCTCTTCCTCTGGTGTTTGCGGTGTTTCCGGTGTTGTCATCACAACGGTACGCGTCTTGGCTTCATATTCGACGGAAAAACCAAGAGCACTGCCAAGATCGACCAGCTTGAAATAGTTGTTGCCGTCCACGTTGTAGGCGGTAAGATTTGCGTCCTGATGGTCGATCTCGACCCGTTCGGTCGAGGCTTTGGCGGTGGATTTTTTGGTTGGGATCGCGCCGAGCTCGCCGCCGACCGGCGTGTAAGAGGTACCGGGGACAAGCTGGATGGTACGGGTCTCACGGCTCCAATCCACACCGAACTGTGCGGTACTGCCCGATAAAAGCTGTGCAATATCGCGGAGTTTATAGTAGTTGTTGCCGTTGATGTTGTAGCCGACCGGCTTTACCTGCATCCCGTTGAGCAGAACGGTCATGACAGCAGGGTGTGCAGCAGAAGAAGCGGCAATGACGGCGTTTTGAGATTGTTCGGTGATCGAGACGGGAGCACCGACATGTTCGGGATCATGTCCTAGGGCACCAGCTGCTGAAGTGAGGAGGGAAGCAGCAAGGATGCCTGCAACCAATCGTTTCATAGATGCGTCTTCCTTTTCTGTCCGGAGGTGAATACAAAATACTGTATTTTATATTATAACAAAATCCCCCTGCATAATCAAGAAAAATGCATGATTTGACAAAAATTCGTGATAAATTACAAATTTCTCCTTACAGGAGCGCGGCACCTATGATGCCTGCATCATTGCCAAGGGTCGCGCCGCGGATCGGTGTACCCTCGGGGGAAACGTGGAACTGCTGGGCATGTACACGCTCACGCAGCGGCGCAAACAGCTTTTCCCCATAGCCTGCTACGCCGCCGCCAATGACGATGGAATCGGGCTGGAACACATTGACAAGGTTTGCCAGACCGCATGCCAGATAGTCGCAGTAGTCAGAAAATACCTTCTGCGCCAGCGCGTCTCCGGCATCGCAGGCATCACAGACCATCTTCGCGTTGAGCTTGGTGTCGCGCGTCCATTCGTGCAGGATGGAGGTGCTGTCCTGCTCCATTGCCTCGCGTGCCAGACGGATGAGTCCGGTTGCGGAAGCGTAAGTTTCAAAACAACCCTTTCTGCCACAGTTGCAGGGAGTGCCGTTGGGGACGAGCACCATGTGTCCGATCTCGCCTGCAAGGTCATCGCGTCCGGTATAGAGCTTGCCGCCCAGCACGATGCCGCCGCCTACACCGGTGCCCAGTGTGACCATCAGCATATTCTCGCTGCCGCGTCCGGCACCGCCTGCAAACTCACCCAGTGCGGCACAGTTTGCATCGTTGTCGATCGCGACCGGGCAGGTAAAGTCCGGCTCGAAGGCGTGGGCGAAGCATACATTGGATAATCCGAGGTTGGTTCCGAATTTCAGGGTGCAGGTGGATTTTACGATCGCGCCCGGAAGACCGATGCCGATCTTTTCGATCGCGTCCTTGGGGGTATCGTGCTGTTTGCAGACCTCGACGCACAGCTCACGCATGGTGCGGCAGAGCGCGTCCGGATCGCCGATGGGGGTGGGGGCGGATACCTTGCCGATCAGCTGTCCGTCAGTGGTGCACAGGCCGGCAACGGTGTTTGTGCCGCCAAGATCAATGCCAAGTCTCATCATGATGGATGTCCTCCTAAAAAATCAAGTGGTTTATGTTTCAGGGAAAATTTCCAGTCCGCGGTGCTTGCGGAACCAGCCTGCCAGACGGTCGCGATCCGCATTCAGGACCAGATGCTCCGGAAAGTCGATCTCCTGCAAAAGGGCAAGCGCGTTGTCAAAACCACCTACCGTGTACTGGATATGGGAATCACTGTTGACGACAATGGGAACCTCGTATTCCTTGCACAGACGCAGGATATCTGCGCAGTTGTCCGCGCTGCCGCGCCGCACGACAACGGAGTTGTTGTTGATCTCCACAATCTTGCCATAGGCATTGCATTGCGAGAGGATCGCTTCATGATCGAAGTCGAAGCGCGGATCCCCCAAGTGCCCCAGACAGTTCACATAAGGGTTTTGCAGGATGCCCTCCAGCGCTTTGGTATGGATCTCACGGCTGGCCGGACGAAATACCGGTTCATGGAAGGATGCGATCACCCAGTCGAGCGATCGAATGATGCGCATGGGGAGTGGATCGATGCCGCCGAGGGGCGGCATGATATTGAGCTCTGCACCGCGGATCACTGCAACGCCGCCGATCTGACGGGGCACGATGGAGAGATTGGAAAAATGCCACGGATGGGCACCGTCCTCCATCATGGGGCCATGGTCGGTGATCGCGATGGCAGAGAGTCCGGCGTCCTTTGCGCCTTCTGCCATTTCGCGCAGCGTAGAAAAGGCGTGGTGTGATACACAGGTGTGTGTATGAAGGTCTGCGATGATTTTCACATAACAGCCTCCTTTCGGATGATATAGGATAAGAATAGAAAAAGGCAGGGAGCGACCTGCCTTTTCTGAAAACGGGTTTTAGTTGTTGCCAAATGATTTGAGCATACGATCCTGCAAATCCTTTGCGGCATTGAATCCCATTTTTTTATAACGGTCGTTCATAGCGGCAACCTCGATGATAACAGCGAGGTTACGTCCGGGACGCACCGGAATGGTCAGGGAGGGCACCGTGATATCAAGGATGCTGGTCGTCTGTCCTTCGAGACCCAGACGGTCGTACTGCTTGCCCTCCTCCCACGGCTCCAGATTGATGACAAGCTCGACCTTTTCTGTCAGCTTGACCGATCCAACACCGAAAATGCGGCGTACATCGACGATGCCGATGCCGCGCAGCTCGATGAAGTAACGGATGACATCCGGAGAAGATCCAACGAGTGTGCGGTCGGATACGCGCTTGATCTCGACTGCATCGTCGGCGATGAGACGATGGCCGCGCTTGACCAGCTCGATCGCGGTCTCGGATTTACCGACACCGGAATCTCCGAGCAGGAGTACCCCCTGACCGTAGATCTCGACGAGTACACCGTGCAGGGTGATGCGCGGCGCGAGGGACACCTTGAGGGAAGCCACAAGGGAGTTGATGATGGTCGAGGTGAATTCATTCGAGCGCAGGAGCGGTACTTTGTATTTTTGTGCCGCTGCGAGGCATTCGGGGAAAACATCGATGTTGCGTGAGACGATCATGACAGGGATGCCGGACGCAAACAGCTTCTCGAAGCAGGATGCGCGCTGCTCGTGGGACATTTGCTCGACGTATGTGGTTTCGACCTTACCCATGATCTGGATACGGTTGGGGTCAAAGTAGTCAAAAAATCCGGCAAGCTGAAGCGCAGGACGGTTGACATCGGTCTTTGTGATCTCGACGTGTTCAAAGTTTTCCGGACCGTGAATGACCTCGAAGTTGAACTCCTGAATGAGGTCGCCCAGACAAACACCAAATTCTTTTAATTGCATATTTTCAATTCCTCCTACCGTGCTTGAGTAAGATACTCTTATTATAACGGAGCGCGTCCGGCTTTTCAATGGCTGGAAGAAAACGGAATGGAGAATTTTATTTTTTGAAAATAAATTGTCAGAAACACTTGCATTCCTTGAAAAGTTGTGATAATATAATATGCGTTACTCAATGCCTTTTAGATAAGGAGGTGCAGGAAAAATGGCAAAGTGCGATATTTGCGGCAAGGGCGTGACCTTTGGTATCAAGGTGTCCCACTCCCACAGACGTTCTAACAGAACCTGGAAGCCTAACGTTCGTCGTGTAAAGGCTCTGGTCGATGGTACTCCCCGCCATATCAACGTATGTACTCGGTGCCTCCGCTCCGGCAAGGTTACCCGTGCCATCTAATTGTTGATTGCCAAAAGCGCTCGCAGTTCTGCGGGCGCTTTTTTCATATACCGACATACACATATCCGCAAGGGATGCGCTCGCTTCCCTGTATATCTAAAAAATCAGTTTCGGAGGTTTTCTGCAATGGAGGAATCAAATCAGCCGCAGATGCTGACCGTTGGCGATCTGTATGCAATGGGATGGACGGATGCGATCATTGCAAAGCTGCCAAAGCCAACGATGGGTCGGAATCCCCATCACCCAAACCGCGCAAAAAAGATCGCGCTGTGGAGCGCGCAGGAGGTGGAGAAGTTCGCGCTGCGTTCGGATATCCGCGGCATGCTGGAGCGTGCCGAAAGACGGCGCAGCAAACGCGCAGAGCGGCTGTCTGCAAAGCAGGAGGCGCGGCATGCGCGGGCTCAGGATGCCTGCACGGCACTGACACAGGCGTTCGATCCGCAGGCGTTGGAAGAAATGACAGAGGGCGATGCGACCGCGCAGCTTCTGGTACGGCGGCTGCATGAGGGAATCCAGAAAGCGATTCTGGAAGGGCAGGTGCCGATCCTGCCCACGATCGCAGAAGCGCAGAATGAACTGCGTGAGGTCATGGAAATGACCGATGGCAGATACAGCACATTTTTGAAAAATCCAACCCGTATCGCTGCCAGTGCGCCTTATCTGGGCAAGGGCGAGACCAAACGCGAAAAGGCGATGCATGCCCTTTTGGAGGGGCGGTATACCGCCGCGCTGCTGCGCGTTGCAGCCGTCCTGATCTATGACTATGAAAAGCATGATGCACCCAAAGAGCTCATGCAGTTTTTGTCCCTGCCTGCGTTCCCGTCTGATAAGCTGCTGACCAATTCGCTCTATCAGATCTATCTGGTAGACTGTATCCCCATGATGATCCGTGTGCAGCTGAGTGATCTCATTACGGTCGATCCCAAGGACGAGTACCCAATGGCGCGTATGATGGAACGCCGCTTCTTCATTCATGTGGGAGGAACGAACACGGGAAAGACCTACCAAAGCCTGAACCGTCTGGCACAGGCGGAAAGTGGTGTGTATCTTGCACCCCTGCGCCTGCTCGCGCTGGAGGTGCAGGAGTCCATGCTGGCACGCGGCGTCAATTGCAGTATGCTGACCGGTGAGGAGGAAGATCTCCGGCCGGGGGCGACCCATATCGCCTCTACGGTGGAAAAGCTCGACCCACACCGCAGCTATGAAGTGGCTGTGGTGGACGAATGTCAGATGATCGCAGACAGTGCGCGTGGGTTTGCGTGGACGCGTGCGATCCTGGGCTGCTGTGCCAGGGAGATCCATTTGTGCACGGCACCGGAGGGCGTCGATATCCTGATACGCCTGATCGAAAGCTGTGGGGAGCCGTATGAGATCCTACAGCATGCACGCATGGCGGAGCTGACGCTCATGGATGCGCCGATCACACTGGACGACATTCAGGAGGGGGATGCACTCATCGCATTCTCCAAGAAAAATGTCCTGCATCTGGCGGAGCATCTCAGACGCACGGGGATCGAGGCATCCATCATCTATGGCGCGCTCCCTTATGCGACCCGAAAGATGCAGATGGAGCGTTTCCTGCGTGGAGAAAGCAAGGTGCTTGTGGCAACCGATGCCATTGGCATGGGACTGAACCTTCCGATCCGCCGCATCATCTTCACACGCGACCGCAAGTTCGATGGAAAGCATAACCGTGCCCTGTATCCGGCTGAGATCCGGCAGATCGGCGGGCGTGCCGGTCGCTTTGGTGTGTATGATGAGGGATTCGTGACTGCGCTGATGGAGAGCGAAACGATCTGGCAGGGGTTCCATGCCCCGACGGAACCGATCCGCGAGGCGATGCTGGGGTTTTCCGATCTGGTCTTGCGTGTGGATCATGATCTTTTGGAGGTCTTGCAGGTCTGGAACAGCATCCCTGCCATCGCACCTTATCAGAAGATGCCCATTGACCGCTATATCTTTATCCTCAAAACGCTGGAAGAAAATGCCATCCTGCTCAGCAAGGAAGAATCCCTTCGGGCAGCGACCATTCCGTTCGACGAGCGGGACGAAGAACTCATGGATTATTTCCTGCTGTATTGCGACCAGTACCTGAATGGGCGGATGATGACCCTGCCCCACCGGACGAAACCCTCCCTCGACGGGTTGGAGCTGTACAGCCAGCTGCTGGACCTGTACTATTCCTTCTGCCGCACCTTCCGCCAAACGGTGGATCTCGATTGGCTGCGCACAGAGAAAGAGAACACTGCCTTGCAGATCAATGAACTGCTGCTGCGTGAGCTTGCACAGAAGGGGCACAGCTGCAAGATCTGCCATGCGCCCATGCCCTTGTCTTCCAAGTTCCGGATCTGCTATAAGTGTCTCAGAAAGAGAGACCACACCCTGTAAACTGTCAGAATCGTGATGTGGTTCGGAAATTGTCACCGGAATTTTGTTGACATTGACAGGAATACGCTGTATAGTGAAGCAGAGAACGTGCAGAATGGTATTTTGACCGCAGGGAAGAGGAGAGCACCATGAAAAAGCAGTATACCGGACCTTGGAGAATGGCGCATCGTGGAGTTTGTCAGATCGCGCCGGAGAATACATTGGAAGCCTTTCGCGCTGCGTATCATGCTGGGATCGAGGGGCTGGAGATCGATATCCGTATGACGCAGGACGGTGTGATCCTGATCCACCACGATGAAACGCTGGAGCGCATGACCCGTGGCGGAAAGACCCCGTGCAGCAAGGCGGTCGAGGACTGTACATGGGACGAGCTGGAACAGCTGGAGATCCCCTATGCGGGGCATTTGCTGGGACGGAACGATCCCGAGGATACGCGCACAGCAAAGCTCATGCGTCTGTCCGATCTGCTGGACTGGATGAACGGACTCACCCGCCGCGTGATTCTTGAGATCGAATACAAGGCCGCCGGAATGATGCCGGAGCTTTGCCGACTGCTTGCGGATTTCGATAAGCGGAGTGACTGCGTGATCTTTGCCAGTGATCCGGAAATGATGATCGAGATCCAGAAATATGCGAAGCAGCATACATTGCCCGAAGGGGTCAAGCTGGGCGCGAACATTGGACGGCTGACGCAGGAATGGAAAGACCGGATCTCTCTTATGAAGCTGTTCGAGGTGGGACTGGATATCGATGCTCTGGTGCGTGAGGACATTGCATGGCTGCGCGCACGGGGGATGATGGTGTTTGCCAATCTGGGCGATACGCCGGAAGGCTGGAATCGGATTTGTACGCGAAACCTTACGGGCTTCAAGACTGATGATACCGCGGCGTTCACCGCATGGTGGGAGGATTGGAAATCTTAAAATGCAAAATGCCTGTATCCAAGAGATACAGGCATTTTTTGTGCTTATTCAGCCAGCAGGGTCTCCAACTCGGATACCAGCTCATCAAACAGGGAGAGCGCGTCGTTGACCGGCGTAGGTGACGCCATATCGACACCCGC
>JARIAV010000023.1 GCA_029257685.1 Butyricicoccus sp. | reverse complement strand
TGGAAACACGATACGGCAGCAGGATTTTTGTCTGATTCTGCATAATGAATTGGGTGATTCCCCAATCCTGTGGCATCGAGTTCGGCAAGAACGCAATGACCAGAAACATGGACGATACAATAATCAGTGGCAATGTAGCAATGATACCATCTCGGATCGCACGAAGATGACGCTGTTCTGCCAGCTTTGCCATTGGTGTAGATAACTTTTCGTCCATAAATTGCGAAAATTTATCGAACATTGAAATATTCCTCCCTTATTTTAAGGCAGCCTCCACTTTCTATTTTGTAAGTACTGTTACTGGATCGCTCCCAGTTCTTTTTGGATCTGTGCAAGCAGCTTTGCACCGCCGAGCGGCGTATATCCCTGTGGCTGGATCAGAACGCAAGGAATTCCTGCATCTTCTGCCTGCTTTTTGAGCACATCATAGCGATGACGGATCTGAGGTGCCACCATACCGATCACATAGCCGTTTTTGATTTCCTCGGCAAATGCTTGGGTAGAACATTCATGCACCTCGATCTCCATCCCCTGCTTTTGAGCCGCCTCCTGCAAGGCTTTTGCTGCGATCGCGCTGGACATTCCCTGAGAACACACCAATAATACTTTCATTTTCTTCTCCTCCTCTAAAATGTTAGTTAAATTATAGCAAAGGAATCGCTCTCTTGCAACAATATTTTACATATATTACAATTTTTATAAAATATTACTACATAATAATCCCTGTATATACAACAACAAAAATGAGTGCTGCACAAAACACAGAAAGCAATCCTCCAACTATCCAAAAATGTTTTGTAAAACCTTTTTTATTCTCAATAAAAAATTGTGCATACACCGCTGAAAAACCCGCAGCCAATCCGCCAAAAATAACAGTTGGCATGCGATAGTCTAGCCCCATCTGCTCACAAAAAAATGGTATAGCAAACAAGGCAAAAAGAGTAGAAATCAAAATAATAAATGAGCTTTTATAACCAAATCGCGGAATATCATAATCTGTTTGATAAACCTTGTTATAATCTGCTTGGATCTGCTCTCTCTTTTTATGCGGCTTTCCCGATTTTGCCATAGTCTGACCCTGCTTCTATCACTTGGCTTCCAACGCAGCCAAGCGCTTGTTCAGCTTGATCATATTTTCAGCCAAGGTCCGAACCTCCATTGCTGTCATAAGGTGATCCTGCGCATGCACAAAGATGACGCTCACTTCATGGTGTTCTCCAGCCGCTTCCTTCTGAATCAAATCTGTTTGAATATTATGCGCCTTCACGAGATATTCGTCCGCTTCTTTGAGCAGTTCTTCTGCGCGATCGAACTCACCATTTTCGGAAGCCTGAATCGCCTCATAGACCAGACCTTTTGCATTCCCTCCATTTCCAATGATTTCAAAAATAATGACTTCCATTTCTTCCATTTCACGTTTCCTCCTTTAAAAACTGTACTGCCCTTGTGATATGTCCATGTGATTTTTCGAGTGCTTGCTTCGCCTGCTCTTTATGCACTGCTCCCAGCCCCATAACGATGGCTGTTTTCACTTCTTTATCACTTTGCAGGAACAACCTCTGCGCTTCTTCCTCATCAACCTCTGCAAGTGTTTGAATGATTCGATTTGCTCGAAGTTCCAGCTTTTGGTTCGTCGGCTGTACATCCACCATATAGTTATGAAAAACCTTGCCATATCGGATCATGACAGAGGTAGAGATCATATTAAGCACCAACTTTTGTGCCGTACCCGCCTTCATCCTTGTTGAACCTGTAACAACCTCCGGGCCAGTTACAGCTTCAACTGCATATCGCGCATATTTTGAAATCTCGCCATTGTTTACACAGCAGACGCTGCCTGTCTCTGCCCCGATCTCATTTGCATACTCCAACGCGCCAATTACATAGGGTGTTCTGCCGCTTGCTGCAAGTCCAATGACCATGTCATCTGGCTTCAGTTCACGCTTGATCAGATCCGCCCTTCCCAATTCCTTGGAATCCTCCGCTCCTTCTTTCGCTTTGAAAATGGCTTCTCTTCCACCGGCTATCATCCCCTGTACCAGTTCCGAACTCACCCCATAGGTTGGTGGACACTCAGAAGCATCTAGGATGCCCAACCGGCCCGATGTACCTGCTCCTACATAGATGATCCGTCCACCGTTTTGGATGGATCGATAGGCCGCATCTACGATCTTAGCGATATTGGGAATCTGTTCTTTTACGATCTGGGCAACTTTTTGGTCCTCCTCATTGATCTTATATAAAATATCAACTGTAGAACAGGTATCGATATCCCATGTATTGGCATTTTCCTGTTCTGTATCCAACTTTAAGAGCATATCACTGCGCATTTTCTCTCTCCCCCCTTATAAATTGCTGGTACCAATAGAAACTGTCCTTTTTGATCCGCTCATAGGTACCACATCCCTGATTATCTGCATCAACATAGACGACACCATATCGTTTTTCCATTTCACAGCTTCCTGCTGAAACGATATCGATGATTCCCCACATGATGTATCCCAGAATATCCACGCCGTCTTTCTGTGCTTCCTTGATCTGCTCAAAATGCTTTTTCAGATAATCGATGCGATATGTGTCATGCACAGTGCGGTCTGCTTGCAAAACATCTCGGTATCCCAGACCGTTTTCGCTGATGAATACAGGCTTCTGATAGCGATCATAGATTCGGTTGAGTGTCACACGCAAACCAACCGGATCAATCTGCCATCCCCATTCCGTTGCCTCAAGATATGGATTTTTTGTCGTTACAACCAGATTTCCTGCTGTTTTTTCCTTTTCTTCCACACTTGCAACAGAGGATTGATAATAAGAGAAACTTACAAAATCAGCTGTGTTTTCTCGCAAAAGTTTCTTGTCTTCCTCTGTAATTTCAAACACGATATCCCGTTCCTCAAAGAACCGCTGCATGTAGCTTGGGTAGTATCCTCTGGTTAAGACATCGCTGCAAAACCATGTATTTGTATTCTCATCGATCACCTGTTTCAGCGTATCTTCCGGTTTGCAGGAATATGGATAGTAGCAAAAGCAAGCAACCATACATCCAAATTTCCCCTTTACCAGCTTTCTCCCCAGCTCGATCGTTTTCGCACTTGCAACAAACTGATGATGCAGTGACTGAAAAACCAACGATTGATCGTAGTCTTCTCCTTCTTTTTTCACCAAACCTACGCCATTAAAGGGTGAAAAATATCCCGCATTGATCTCATTGAATGGCAAGTAATAATCAATGCAGTCCCCCCAGCGTTCAAATACTGTTCTGGAAAACCGCAGATAAAAATCGATGAGTTTCCGATTCGTCCAGCCGCCATAATGTTCTACAAGATATAACGGCAATGCGTAATGATTCATCGTCAGAAAAACTTTCATATTATTTTTTCTGACTTCCTCAAAAACCCTATCATAATATGCCAAGCCACTTGCATTCGGCTGTGCTTCATCCCCTTTTGGATAAAGCCTTGCCCAGCTTATAGAAAACCGATAGATATCGATCCCAAGTTCTTTTAAGAGTGCAATATCTTCTTTTGTATGGTAGTAACCCTTAGAACCATTGCGAAATGGATATGCATTTGGATCTGCGTTTTTTGCTGCTTCGATGACTTCTTGCGTCAATAGTCGTGTAGCTGTTGTCGCATTGGATGTTCTCTTTATGTATGGGCGTACATCCTGTGTATCCAATCCTTTTCCACCTTCGTTCCAGCCCCCCTCATACTGACTGGAGGCAGTTGCTCCCCCCCACAATAATTTTGTTTTATTTTCGTATAATTGCATCAAACAGCCTCCAATATTCACAATTGTTTTGTTCATTTAGAGTATATCACATGTCTTTGTAAAAGTAAAATAATATTTTATATTTTTTTATATTTTTTTAATTTTATATTTCATACAGACTCTTAAAAATATGATAAAAATACACAGATGTTTTTCTGCCCCCCTCTTCTTCATAGCGAAGTAAAGTTTTTATCATGCAGTCCATTTACACAGCGATATAGCAAACATTTTCAGCAATTATTTGGACAAAAAAGAAGGATTTGAGCAAACTCAAATCCTTCTTTAGATATGGATATCTTTTTTACCACAAAGGAATAACACAGATTGTCAAAACATGTCTTTCATTTCGCAGCCACGCATATCAAATATATGCTGAACACACCCAGTTTTATTTTATCGCACGCTGTATATCCGCTTATACCTCTTCGATATGCCAGATATCCTTTGCATACTCTGCAATAGTTCTGTCCGAGGAGAACTTACCACTGTTGCAGATATTCATCCAGCGCTTCTTTGCAAAGACCAGTTCATCCTTATAGTCTCTTGCAACCTGCTTCTTTGCTTCCAGATAGCGCTCGAAGTCCAGCAGGAGGAAGTACTGATCCGGACGATGCCAGCTTGCACCATATACGATGGAGTCATGCAGCTCACGGAAGATCCCGGAACCGCCGTCATTGAGCGTACCATCCACGAGAGCATTGAGCACGCGCTTGATCTTATAGTCATTGTGGTACATTCCATTCGGGTTATAGTGTTCCTGAACGGACTGGATCTCCTCAACGGTCGCGCCAAAGATATACTCATTGATGCTGCCGGCTTCCTCAACGATCTCGATGTTTGCACCGTCGAGCGTACCCAGCGTTACCGCACCGTTTGCCATGAGCTTCATATTGCCTGTGCCCGATGCTTCCTTGCCTGCGGTCGAGATCTGCTCGGAAACGTCCGCTGCCGCGATGATCTTTTCTGCATAGGAAACATTATAGTTGGACAGGAATGCGACCTTGATCTTGCCGCGGACACGATCGTCACGATCGATGAGTGCTGCGACCTCATTGATGAGCTTGATGATGCCCTTTGCACGCGCATATCCCGGCGCGGACTTTGCCGCAAAGATAAAGGTGGTCGGGGTGAAATCGGTCAGGCTGCCCTCTGCGATCTCATAATACAGCTCAAGGATCGCAAGGATATTGAGGAACTGACGCTTGTATTCATGCAGACGCTTGATCTGGACATCGAAGCAGGTATTGGGGTCGAGTGTGATCCCGTCCTTCTTCTGCACGAACGCTGCCAGCTTTTCATGATTGTGCAGCTTGATCTTGCACAGCTCACGCATCACGTCCTCATCCTCGACATACTTTTCGAGGGTCTTGAGCTGAGACAGATCGGTCTTCCAGCTTTCATTGCCCAGCAGACGGGTGAGCAGATCGGAAAGCTCCGGATTACACAGAGCCAGCCAGCGGCGCTGCGTAATGCCGTTGGTCTTGTTCTGGAAGCGTTCCGGATAGATCTGATACCAGTCGCGCAGGACATCATTTTTGAGGATCTCCGTATGCAGCTGTGCAACACCGTTGACATAGCGCGAGCAGTAGATCGCCATATATGCCATGTGTACGGTCCCGTGCTGCAAAATGCGCATGGAATATTCCTTATCGCCAGAGATCCCCTTCTGATGCAGCTCTCCGCCGAGGTACTGATCGAGCTTCACGATGATGTGGAATACACGCGGGATCGCGCGCTCCATCAGGTGCTGGCTCCACTTTTCCAGAGCCTCTGCCAGAATGGTATGGTTGGTGTAGGAGAAGACCTGCTTGCAGATCGCCAGTGCTTCATCGAAGGACAGCCCTTCCATATCGGTCAGCAGGCGAATGAGCTCCGGAATGGAGATGACCGGATGGGTATCATTGAGCTGGATCGCATTCATCTCTGCAAAGTGGGAGAAGTCCTTCCCATAGGTCTTTTTATACTTGCGGATGATATCCTGCAGGGACGCAGAGCAGAAGAAATACTGCTGCTTGAGGCGCAGGATCTTACCGTCATCTGTAGAATCGTTCGGATACAGCACGCGGGAAATATCCTCTGCACGGTTGCGCTCGGCAACGGCTGCATCATACTGCTGTGCGTTGAACAGATTGAAGTCGAACGCCTGGATCGGCTCTGCCTGCCACAGACGCAGGGTGCCGATGTTGTCCGTGCCATAGCCGATGACCGGCATATCATACGGCACAGCCACGATGGTCTGGTCTGCGAACTCTACGCGGACCGCTTCATCTTCACGGCGCAGGCTCCACGGATCGCCATAGCGGGTCCAGTCGTCTGCTTCTTCCTTCTGGAAGCCGCCCTCGATCTTCTGCTTGAACAGACCGTACCTATAACGGATGCCATAGCCGTCGAGCGGGAGATCCAAGGTCGCTGCGGAGTCGAGGAAGCATGCAGCAAGGCGGCCCAGACCACCGTTGCCCAGTGCGCAGTCCTCCACTTCCTCGAAGGAATCCAGAGATGCACCATTCTTTTCCAGCAGCTGTCCCACTTCTTCGGTCATGCCAAGGCACAAAAGGTTATTGTAGATCATACGACCCATCAAAAATTCTGCTGAGAAATAATACGCATGACGTGCGTTCTGGTGCTTTTCTTCGCTTACCAGCCAGCGGTCTGCGATGCCTGCCATAATGGCATGGGATACAGCTGTATGCAGCTGATAGGGGGTTGCTTTTGCGGGAGT
Source organism: Butyricicoccus sp. (assembly GCA_029257685.1). Classification (GTDB taxonomy): domain Bacteria; phylum Bacillota; class Clostridia; order Oscillospirales; family Butyricicoccaceae; genus Butyricicoccus. The sequence continues at coordinate 2,170 of JARIAV010000023.1, read as the reverse complement.
TGTCTGAAATTCGCTTTTGAGATACAATTCGATGGCTTCTAAAATCGCCTGTTTTCTTTTCGGCATATCCAATGTCCCCTTTTCAAAAATTTTTGATTTATCCAAACCTATCGTCTGTTATCGGACCGGTTTGATACCTTGCATTTGATATGATACCACAAAATCCCTCGAAAAATCAATGCTTTGCATCCCCTGACGGGGTTTTTTCATACAATATGGACAAAACAGGCGGCAGATCCGGCTTTCTTTTTCTGCATACAAAAAGCACGCCAAAGCGTGCTTTTTGGCATACCTCAATGATATGCATGTAGATCAAGTTTAATGTGTGGGGCGTGCGATGAGCCGAGCGCGTTCAGACTCCAGATTCCAAAGCTGGATTCGGATGCGTGCAATGGCGTAGGTATCGCACATCTGTGTAAGCAACTGGGTCATGATATCGATCTGTTCCTGGATATAACGGTCGCTGGACGAATTGCTGATTGGAGTCATAGTCGTTCTCCCTCGCTTTCATTGGTCCGGTGGGCGAGCGCCCCATTGCCTGTTTTCACTTTTTACTAGGATAAAATCTTCCGATTACCTACATGATAGTCCTTCCCTTATGATTTGTCAATAGCTTCCATCAAAAGTTCATGTATTCTTTTTATTCTTTAGATCTCTCATGTGACTCTGACGGATCCCCCTTCTTTTTCTGTGCAAACTGCACAATAATTTCCGCATTTATTTTCTCAATTTTGATTTGACTTTGTGTAAAAGAGAATGTATACTATTATCGTAGACAAAAACAAAACACACTACACATTCAATCGATAGATACTGATTCGAGAAGGAGCGACTTTTATTATGGAACTGAATTTTTATATCTGCAAGCACTGCGGCAACGTGATCGAAAAGACTGTTGACCACAAGGTACCGGTACTCTGCTGCGGCGAGAAGATGCAGCTGCTCGATCCGAGCGTGCGCGAAGGTGCCGGAGAAAAGCATGTACCGGTCATGACACGCGAAGGCAATCTGGTCAAGGTTTCCGTTGGTGAGGTTGCACATCCGATGGAAGAAAAGCACAACATCGGCTTCATCGCCCTGCACACCAAGAACGGTGTACAGCGCAAGGATCTTCTGCCGGGCGATGCACCGGAAGCGACCTTTGCTCTGGTCGACGGCGACGAAGTGATCGCAGCTTACGGCTACTGCAACCTGCATGGCCTGTGGAAGACCGAAGCATAAACCGATCCCCCTCCAAATTCAAACTACAAAACAGGCTGTTCATCTTTATGACGAACAGCCTGTTTAAGGCTTTCGAAAAATTTCGACAGCCTTTCCAGGGGGATCCAATCCCTCTGGATACAGAGCCGGTTCCAGTAGAAACCGACTCTGATACCCCCGGTTTCGCGCCCGATGGCGCGGGTCGATGGCAAAATCCAAGGCACATGTCCTTGGATTTTGAGAATTTCAAGTCGCTTTGCTCCAGACAAAACTGGTGCAAAGACTTTTTGATACTCTGAAATGCTGGGCGAAAAATTGCCCAGCGTTTTTCTTTTTTATCAAGTGGTATGATCCGGTATCCCACTCCAGATCCGACTGATCTGCCAATATTCCTGATCTTTTCCGCGATACATCGTCACATAAACGAACGCCTCAGGCTGTGGGAATTCGATCTTCAGATCCAGAAGCACACCGCGATCGACTGGTATTTCGTCGCTCACCTGCTTGATTTCATATACAGCCGAATACAAGATCGGGATCGCGGCTTGCAGCGCACCTGCCGGTGTCAGCAGCTCTGCATAACGGCTTGGTTCGCTCTCCTTCCATTCCTGTATCACGCTCGCCCGGAGCTTTGGCGGATGTATTTCGAGCTCTCCGGATGCTGCATAGAGCGTCATAAATTCTTCGCGCGTGATCTCCGCTCCATCCACGATCCCATTTGCAATCCTTTCATACGAATCGACGACCGTCCGCCCATTTTCCGTGATCCAGTGAATGCGTTCCGCATAACGGTATTCCTCTCCACCTCCATACAGACGGTAGACTATAAGGGCGCTGTCTTTAGATTCCGGTTTCACGCTCCAATCCCCTACACTTGGGCTGGAGCCCCAGCCGATGCGCCAAAACCACGTTGGGCCATACTCTGCTTCCTGACTGTTGAGAAACTCCTGCTGCAATCTGCGGCTCATAA
>JARIAV010000295.1 GCA_029257685.1 Butyricicoccus sp. | reverse complement strand
CTTATGTCCATCCTGCAAAACAGTGTGATCGTCTTTCATCAGATCTTGGTGATGTTCCTTTTAATGCTCGTTGGTTATCTGCTTTTCCGGCGTGAAATTTTGGATAACCATACAACATCACGAATTTCTACTCTTCTCAATACATTTATTATGCCATGCTGTGTCCTCTCTTCCTTTAATCGGGTTTTCGATCCAGTTTTGGCATCTACGCTCGCCCTGACTTTACTGTGTGCGATCCTCGTTTTTATCCTGTCCACGGCACTTGCCGGTGTGCTCTATCGCAAGGGGCATCCGGACAACTATCGAGACTGCCGCATGTGCGTCGTGTTCTCCAACAACGGCTTCATGGCACTGCCCTTACTCAGCGCCATGTTCGGAGAGACCGGTGTGTTTCTGGGCTCGGCGCATATCGTCACCATGGCCGTCGTCCTCTGGACCTACGGTCTTGCACAGGTCGATCGCGATTTCCGGTTCTACCCGCGCCGCGTTTTTCTGAATCCCGGCATCCTTGCCGCGGCGCTGGGCGTCCTGCTCTTTGTCTCACCGTTCACCCTGCCTGCAGATGTCAGCCTTGCACTGACCCATCTCGCAAACCTCAACACGCCGCTCGCCATGCTCGTGCTGGGTGCATATATGGCTCAGGTCGATCTCAAAAGCTGTTTCCTCGACCGCGAGGTCTGGAAAGCGAGCGCCGTGCGCCTCCTGCTCATTCCTGCCTGCACCATGCTCCTGCTCCTGCTGATCCCCTTGGATACGACAGCAAAGCTCACCCTGCTTGTGGGGGCTGCGGCCCCCTGCGCGATCGCGGCAGCCATGTTTGCGCAGATCCATGGCTCTGACTATCTGTTTTCCACAAAAACAGTCGCACTTTCTACCCTGTTGTCGCTCATCACCCTGCCTGTCATCATCGCCGTGATGAGCTTCCTCATCCAATTTGTTACACGATCCTAAAGGGAGGTCCTATAAAAATGAAAAAGATCCTGCTCCTGCACGGCCCCAACCTGAACCTGCTTGGGGAGCGTGAACCGGGTATCTACGGACGAGATACGTTGGCAGGCATCAATGCCGAGGTCATTGAAAAATGCCGAAAAAACCACATGGACTGCATCGTGTTCCAGTCCAACTCCGAGGGCGAGATCATCGATCACATCCATGCCGCTCAGGGCGACTGTGATGCGATCATCCTCAACGCCGGAGCGTATACCCATTACTCGATCGCCATTCGCGATGCGATCGCCGCCGTGCGTCTGCCCGTTGTAGAAGTGCATCTATCCAATGTACACGCACGCGAAGAATTCCGCCATATCTCCGTCATCGGCCCTGTGTGCGCTGGGGTCATTGCCGGATTTGGAAAAAACAGTTATTTATTAGCAGTTGATGCTGTAAAGGAGTTGTTACTATGAGAATCGAAAAAATTCGGGAAGCGCTCCGTGCGCGCGGGCTGGATGCCATCATCCTGTCCGATCCCAAGAACCGTCATTATGCAACCGGCTTCCGTTCCTCCGCAGGTGCAGTCTACATCTCGCAGAACGAAGCGGTATTCTATACCGATTTCCGCTATATCGAGGCGGCACGCGCAAGCGTCAAGGAGGTCGAGGTCCGCGAGATCGAGACCGGACGCTCTTATGCGGAAGTGATCGTACCGCTCGTCGAGGCAGACAAGGCGCATACCGTTGCACTCGAGGACGATTGCCTGACCTTTGCCGACTATATGAGCTGGTCCAAGAGCCTCAAGGCAGATATCGTTCCGCAAAAGGGACTGATGAATGAGCTGCGTGCCATCAAGACACCGGATGAGCTGGAAAACATCATCGCGGCGCAGCGCATTGCCGAAACGGCACTGGAGGAGATCTTCAACGATATCCGCCCCGGTGTGACCGAGCGCGAGATCGCGGCACGCCTGACCTACCTGATGCTGCACCACGGCGCAGAGAATATGTCCTTCGATCCGATCGTTGTTTCGGGCACCAACTCTTCCAAGCCGCACGGTGTGCCCTCTGACAAGCCGGTCGAGGCAGGCGACTTCGTCACGATGGACTTTGGCTGTATCTATAACGGCTACTGCTCGGATATGACCCGTACCATCGCTGTCGGCACGGCAAGCGACGAAATGTGCCATGTATATGAGACCGTCC
>JARIAV010000338.1 GCA_029257685.1 Butyricicoccus sp. | reverse complement strand
GCATCGGGCAAGGTCGGCGTTTATGGCTATAACAAAACGCGCACCTCGGTCGGCTTATATCTCCTGGACTCGTACTATCACAATGAGACCCGCTTCTCTACGCCGGGTGACAGTATCATTCTGGAGTACGAAAACAAAGCCGATCTGCGCATCGGGCATCCGGCAAAGTTCCGCGTTGTCGGCAAATCGACCGGCGCGACCTCCATCCCGATCGGCGAGAACCAGATGATCCTGACCCGCCGCGCAGACTGTAAGTCTGCATGGATCGATTATCCCGTTGGCGAGGAACTGACCATTACCTTCAATTCCATGATGGCAGGCTGGGACGAGGTCAAGTATGCAGTCGGCGGCAAGGCCCTTGTCACCAACGGACAGTCCACCCCCACCTCGATCGACCGTGCTTCGGCAAACTGTGCGCGTACCGCCGTAGGTGTCAAGGCAGACGGTACCGTTGTGCTGTTCGAGGTCGATGGTGAGACCTCATACAGCCGCGGCCTCAACGCCAATGCTCTGGCAGCCGAAATGCTTGCCCGCGGCTGTGTCTCGGCGGTCGCTCTCGATGGCGGCGGCTCCTCCATGATGAGCATTCAAAAGCCGGGCGAGTCCACCTCCAAGCTGATCTCCAAGCCAAGCGATGGCGCAGAGCGCAGCGTATCCAACTTCATCTTTTTGGTGAACAACAAAAAGCCGGACGGCATCCCCACCTATCTCCACATGGAGCCGACCACACGCTATGTACTCCCCGGTGCGACCCTGCCGTTCCGCACCTCTGCATTCGACGATGCTTCCAGTGCAGCAGCACTTCCGAGTGATATCACCTATACGGTCGCCGGAAATGCAGGCATTGCCTCCGACGGACGATTCGAGGCAGGTACGAAAACCGGCGCGACCACGGTCTATGCACAGAGCGGCGCGGCAACCGGTGAAATGGATCTCATGGTGATTGGGGATATCACCTCTGCCAAGCTGTCCGCGAACGGCAAGCCGGTCTCCTCGGTCTCCGTCAAGTCGGAGGAATCGATCGATCTGGATGCCAGCGTATCCTATAACGGATTTCCGGTAACCGCCCGAGATGACCTGCTCAAATGGAGCGTCAAGGGGGATATCGGCACGATCACACCGGATGGTGTGTTCACAGGCACGAAAAAGGGTTCGGGTTCCGTCGTGGTATCCTATGGCAGCTATTCCTATTCGCTTCCAGTCGCGGTCGGCATGGGCGCACCGCAGACCCTCGTTCCGATTTCAGACTTTGAGACCGATCAGCCTCTGACCCCGCTCGGAGACGTCACCCTCACACGGACGACCGATCCGGAACAGGTCGCACGCGGACGCGGCGCACTCGCGGCATCCATTCAGGGCGGCGGCATCATCGAAATTCCGGAAACCGCAGTCGATGGCGTACCGACCCTCTCTATGTGGAGCAAGGCAGATGCACCTATGAACCTGACTGCGCTCTTCACCGACGAACTGGGCGACGAGCTTGAAGTCATCCTCACACCGAGTGTCACCACCGACCGTCATCAGTTCATCTCCTGCAAGGCACCCGAGGGTGCAAAATATCTCACCGGTCTGCGTGCAACCGGTTCGGGCACGCTGTTCCTTGACCAGCTCCAGCTGAGCGAGACGGCACCGATCGCAACCAGTGCCCCTGAGATCACCTTTACCAAGGCACCAAAAACCGCTTCTGCCGGAGACAATGTCACCGTGACTGCAAAGATCACGCAGGAGCACGGGACCTATCCGGTGCGTACCGATTCTGTGAAGGCGTATGTCAATGGCAAGCTCTCTTCTGCACAGTACAACGAAGGGAATGCTTCCATTTCCATCGTCCTGAGCAAGCTGGGTAGGGGCGTACACACGGTCGTGATCGAAGCGGCAGACGATGCCGGCAATCTGGCACGACAGGCGGCGACCATTCAGGTCGGCAAGAAAAACCCACATGTATTCGTCGATACGGGCAAAAGCTGGGCAGCCGATTATATCGACCGACTGGCAGCACGCGGGATCATGGAAGGCTCGACTGTGGACGGCAAGAAATACTACTATCCCAATTCCAACCTCAAGCGCAGTGAGTTTGCCGCGATCATCGCACGCACCCTGAATCTGGATACCTCCTCGGAGGAGGGCTTGGACTTTGTGGACAACGACGTGATCCCGAAGTGGGCACGCGGTGCGATCGCCGCCTGTGTGCGTGAGGGACTCATGGCTGGTTCTTCCACCGGACGATTCAATCCAAGATCCAACATCACCCGTGCCGAGGTCATGACCGTTATCTCACGCAGTCTGCCGCGCGGCTATCCGACCAGCACCAAAACCTACACAGACCAGAAAAAGATCCCGAAATGGGCACTTCCTCATGTACAAACGGTCACTGCGATCGGTCTGGTGGGCGGCTATCGAGACGGCTCCATCCAGCCAAATGCCCCGATCACCCGCGCCGAGATCGCCAAGATCTTTTGTTATTTATAATCCATCTTTTCAAAGGAGTTGTTGATCGTGGAGTTTGTTCCGTATCGTCATAAGGTGCAATACTACGAGACCGATGCCATGCGCATCGTACACCATTCAAACTACATCCGTTTTATGGAGGAAGCCCGCTGTGATCTCATGGAGCAGATGGGATATCCCTACGGACGCTTAGAGGCCATGGGCTTCGGCATCCCTGTGCTGGGCGTTTCCTGCGACTATGTACACATGAGCCGCTTTGGGGACGTGCTCGTCATCGGGGTCGAGGTCACCAAGCTCAGCCCCACCCGTATGACCATTGCATATGAGATCCGCGACGATGCCACAGGGGAACTGCGTGCCACCGGTGAGACGAGACACTGTTTCCTGTCGAGTGCCGGACACCCGATCTCCCTCAAGCGAGAAGCCCCTGAAGCATTTGAATACTTCCGCCTGCTGCTGCGAGAACCTGAACAGCTCCCGTAACAACGACCAAAGGCTGCCGAAACATTTCGGCAGCCTTTTTGATTTGTGCGGGATATTCTCCGCTGACTTTCCGTCACACACAAAATGCCCCCAAGGACCGACCTCTGATCAGCCTTGGGGGCATCCCTTTATTCTTCTGATGGTGCTGCCGGCTGTGCTTCTTCCGGCTGTACCTCCTCTTGCCCTGCGGCATCGGCGGGAGCTTCCTCTGCCTTTGGAGTCTCTTCATTTTCCTCCGGCGCTTCTTCCGATGCGGCTTGTTCCTTTCTGCTTCTGCGCTTTTTGCGCACGAACAGGAACAGTCCGATGATGAGTATAGCGGCTGCGATCCCCAGCCCTGCAAACAGGATCGTTCCGTCCCGTTTGAGTACCATTACCGTTCCCTGTGTCAGCTGATCCTCGCTGACCAGATAGCTTCCGTCCTTCGAGCTGGAAACGATCTGCATTTTACCGTCCAGCATCATCGCAACGGCTTTTCCGTCCTCTCCGGCGCGTACACGGATGGTCACACGCTCCGGAAGCGGGGTATCGTCCTTGACGCGATAGGTATATGCAGCAACCAGTGTATGACCGGCTGGGATCTGCCCTTCCTCCGGATCGAACTCACGAATATCGATGGTGGCCTTTGGCGAGAATGCACCCTCTGCCAAAATCGCAGGCTGACTGCCCGACGAGGAGATCGTAGAGCGCAGATTGTCATAGAGTGCATGCACGGTCTGGCTGCGGATCACATTCTGCGTTTGGAATTCCTCCCACTTGCCAAAGCTGCCATCCGATTTCGGAACGGCTGGGATCAGGCTCTGGTCGAGATCGCTGTTGTAGGTCATCGGGATCTCTGCAATGGTCTCGCCCTGCACGACAAATGTGGTCTTGAATTCCAGAAAATCTGCCGGAACGCCGCTGATGGTCTGGAAGGTCGCGAAATCCACACCGTGCGACTGACCGGCATAGTTGATGCCGTCCACACCTGCATAGTCTTCTTCCAGAAAATAGTTTTCCGAAACCGTACCCGAAGCCGAGCCTGCGATCGCGCCCAGTCGTTCGCCATCGCTGTCGATGCGTGTCATCGCACGGCAGCCGATGATATCAGTACCCTTACCGGCAATGCCGCCCAGTTCATCGCTGCCCACAAGGTCGGTGAGCGACGCACAGTTCTGGATCTTGCCGCCGGACTCACCCGCAATGCCGCCGATCTTGCTGCCCGATTCACTCTCTACCTTGCTCTTGTTGACGCAGCCAATCGCTGCGCCCAACTCCGAACGCCCAAGGATGCCGCCTGCACATTCGTTCTTTGCCGTGATCGCGCCATCATTGCGGCAGTCTCTCACGGTTGCCTTGAGGAATGCATGGGTATCGACGGTCAATTTCTCGCCGTCCAGATCGATATCTTCCTCCGGATCGATCTTGAGTTCCGGCGCAACGATACCTGCGATGCCGCCGACATTGGCATCTGCTTCAATAGATGCAGTGTTCTTACTCGAAAGCACCCGTCCCGGTCCGCTCAGTCCCTCCTGATCGGAAATATCATCTACGATCTTTTCCGGCACCTTGACCAGATTGGTCACTGCGTCCTTTACGCGGTTGAGCTGTGCAATGATGGATTTCGTGGTTCCATGCAGGTCGGTATTGGTGCTCGAAGCCCCGCTCGTCATCTGCCCCACGCGATCATTGATGATCGTCAGCTGGCTGTTCACATCATTGAGGGTATTCTTTCCCTTGTCCCCCAGTGTGCTGGTATACGCACGCAGCCGATTCTGGATGGTGTTCATATCGCCATTGATCTGACGCAGGCTGTTCATGGCATTGCTGCTGTATGCCGCTGTATCGGAATTGATGGTGCTGGACAGGTTCTCCAGCTTTTCCAGTGCCTTCTCCGCATCACGCAGGGAGGTCTGCACCTGATCGGCAGATTG
>JARIAV010000267.1 GCA_029257685.1 Butyricicoccus sp. | reverse complement strand
GAGTCCTCCAGCTGTACCTTGCAGGTGCCGCGCAGCATCTGCGTGGAGAGCACCGTACCGCGGCCTTCCGGGGTCTCGACCAGACTTTCGGTTTTTGGAGTGACCTTTTGCAGCTCGGTATAGACCTCGTGTTCATATTTGAGGCAGCACATCAGGCGTCCGCAGGTACCGGAGATCTTGGTTGGGTTCAGGGACAGGTTCTGCTCCTTTGCCATGTTGATGGAAACCGGCTGGAAGTCATCGAGATAGGATGCACAGCACAGCTCGCGGCCGCAGATGCCCAAGCCGCCGATCATTTTGGCTTCGTCGCGCACGCCGATCTGTCGAAGCTCGATGCGTGTGCGGAAGATCGCGGCGAGATCCTTGACCAGATTGCGGAAGTCCACACGTCCATCCGCGGTAAAGTAGAACAGGATCTTATTGAGGTCGAAGGTACATTCGACCGCAACAAGGCGCATATCCAAATGGTGTTCCTCGATCTTACGGCGTGCGATCTGGTGGGCCTCATGCGCCTGCTGTTCATTGCTGCGCATGATCTCGAGATCGTTCTCCGTTGCGATGCGAATGATCTTTTTGAGTGGGGATACGACATCTTCATCGGGCACATCGGTATTGCCCATCGCACACGCGCCGCATTCGATGCCGCGTGCGGTCTCTACGATGACGTGCTGACCCGGCTTGACGGTCATGCCGCAGGGGTCGAAATAATATACTTTGCCGACTCGTTTGAATCGGACACCAATGACGATCATAAGAAAATTTTATCCTCCATTTCAGGTTGGCCGCGCACACGTCACTGTGTGGAACGCGGCAGGCAGCAAAGACGGTACACGCCCGCGGCGAGTACGGCACATTGCAGGGGGGCACTGGCGTTGCCCTCGATGCGATGGGAGAGCAGTACCAGATGGTCATAAACCGCAAGTAATTTTTGCGTGGAAAGGGTACGCGCAAGCGTGCGTGAGAGCTCGGTGAAGGCGGGCAGCAGGGGCGCGATCCCAGCCGGCATGAGCACGGCATCACGGATCGCAGTGCATAAAATTTCCATTGCCTGCCCAAAAGCCGCCTTGTTCAGCTTGCTGTAATGTTTGGCGGCAAGCAGCATTTCATATTCGTCCCCACGCGTCAGCGCGCGTAAAAATGCCTGCGCCGGTTCCAGCAGAGCCGGATCATCGGGGAGCGGCATGGGTTGGGGGGCCAGCTGGTAGCTGGTACAGCGGGAACGGATGGTTTGCAGGAGCAGACCGGGTTGTACCGCTGTCAGGACAAAGAACACATAGCGCGGCGGTTCCTCCAGCACCTTGAGCAGTGCATTCTGCGCACTGGTGTTCATGTGATCGGCACCGTGCAGGATGAAGACCTTACGGCTGCCATCGTTGGGCAGGATCGCGGCTTCCTCACGGATCTGCCGCGCCTGTTCGACCTTGATCTCCGTGTCGTCTCGCTGGATACAGATGAGATCGGGGTGCGTATCATGTGCGAGCTTGCGGCAGGAAGCGCAGGTGCCGCAGGGATGCGATCCTGCACCGGTACACAGCAAAGCGGCTGCGATCGCCTGCGCAAAGGCATACAGGCTGCTTTCATCCGAGCCGGACAGCAAAACAGCCTGCGGAAAACGGCGTTCGAGCGCGGTCCGCAGGCTGGCTTTGAGCGCGTCATTGCCGGGGAGTGCATCAAATCCCAACATCATAATTTTTCAAACTGTTCCACACCCAGTACAAATACCGTGGCACCGCCGACGGATACCTCCATAGGCATGGGCGGCTGGAAGCCGACCCCGATATTTCCGGTGGTTGGCATGATCTGTTTGCGTGTATTACAGTATTTACGGATGATCTCCATGGCTTCGTCCAGGCGGGATTCATCCAGACCGATCAGGATGGTGACATTGCCGGCACGCAGGAAACCGCCTGTGGTTGCAAGCTTTGTGATCTGAAAGCCTGCCTGCATCAGGTGTCCCATAACGCTGTGTGCATCATCGTGATTGATGATCGCGAGCAACATTTTCATAGGAAGCTCCTCCTTTTGCCGCTTACATCTGCCCAAAAGTTACTGAGCGTGCAAAAAGATGCGGCTAATCGTATTATAACATTGTTCCGTCAGAAATACAATGTGTTGCGCCGTGATTTCTTCCCCGCACCAGAGCACCGGAACACCGGGGGGATAGGGGGTCACGGGGCGCGCACAGACCATGCCGGGGACGGCCTGCGCAAGTGGGATCTCGTGCGCCGTACCCAGCATCGCCGCGCGAACGGAGCACACCGCGTGCGGCTTCGGGAGCTTTGGGAGCGGTTTCGGGAGCGGCATGACGTGCGCTTCTTCGGAAAGCGTGAACAGTGCATGCTCCAGTGCCGTCAGATTGTGGGCAAGGTCGGCAGGGGTCACGATACATACGATGTTGCGTGCATCGCTCATCTCACAGGCGATCTGAAAGCGTTCGTACAGCCGGTCGGATAACTGATCGCCGGTCAGATCCGTTCCGGCGGTGGAAACCGTCAGCCGACAGGGGTCGAGTGTATCCACACACAGCGGCAGGAACTTTGTCTCTTTCAGCCGCGCACGCAGGGCTTGGACGGCTCGTGCCGTTTCCAGATAGCCGTCATCCCGCTCGAGCGCATCGCGTGCAAGGTCGAGACTTGCAAGGATGGCATAGGAGGGGCTGGACGTGCCAAAGAGTGCTGCGCCCTCACGCAGGCGATCACCGCTTGTCGTACCGTTCGACAGCAGCAGGGCTGCCTGCCCCAAGGCATACAACGTTTTGTGTGCACTCAGGGCGGCAAGATCGGCACCCTGTTCAATGGGGCTGGGCAGTCCGACTGCCGGAAAATGTGCGCCGTGTGCGGCATCGACGAGCAGCTTTGCACCGTGGGCATGGCAGATCGCGGCGATCGTCGGGATATCCTGACAGACCCCGTAATAGTTGGGGGAGGTGATGAGTACGGTTTTGAGGGCAGGGTCTTGTGTGAGGGCTGCGTCGATTTCCTTGGGATCGAGTAAGCCGGGGATCCCATAGGGCTCGACCACGGCAGGAAAGACAAAAGAGGGGGTAAGATCGAGCAGGGCAGCGGCATGCGCACAGGACTTATGACAGTTCCGGTCAAAGAGGACGGAGCTTCCGGCTCCGGCAGCGGCATAGAGCATGGCATGGATGCCCTGTGAAGAACCGCCCGTCAAAAAGTGGCAGTCTGCGGCATGATAGAACCGCGCCGCCTGTTCCTCTGCGGAGCGGATGGGGCCTTCTCCGGTGTACAGATTTCCGGTCTCGTAGATCTCGGTGAAGTCGATCGGCAGGATCGGGGAGAAATCGGGCAGGACAGCCTGCCCCTTGTGACCGGGCATGTGGAACCGGATGGTATTTTTTCGGGCGAGTGCAGACAGTGCTTCATAAAGGGGTGCAGACATTTATTGGGACTCCTTATCGTGATGTTTTAGGGTGAGGTTGCGGCGAAGCGGGGCAGGGCCGCGCCATGTGAACGCACGGTCGGGATATTTTGCAAGGAATTGTTTGCGCGTCAGACCGTCGAGATCTGCGAGATCCAGAGAACAGATGCGATCGTGTGCAAAATCGGGATCGGGTTCGTTCTGGATGCCACGGTTGAGCGGGCACACCAGCTGACAGGTATCACAGCCCCAGATGAGCGGGTGGGCAGAGACCAGCGCTGTTTGCTCCTCGTCCAGCGTGCCGCCCTGCTGGGTCAGTGCGGAGAGACAGCGTGATTTGTCCAGATCCACGGGACAGGCACGGCGGCAGGCATCGCACATGAGACAGGGCGAGGGCGTATCGCCCGTTGCAGGCAGTTCAAGATCGGTCAGGATCGTTCCGATGAATACATAGCTTCCATAGGTCGGATGGATCAGGAGCTCGTGGGTGCCGATCCTGCCAAGTCCGGCACAGGAAGCAGCGTAGACCTCGGGGATCGGGGAGTCATCGACCAGTACGGCAAAGGTATATGCCGGATACAGGGTGCGCAGGGTATCGGCAACAGCTTCCAGCTTGTCCCCGAGGACGGTGTGATAGTCCTTGGCACGCGCATAGATGGACAGATTGCCCTGTGTCGTATCTACCGGATAGGGGACAACGGTGACAAGTACGCTCCGCGCCTGTGCAACACGCTTTTCCGCACCGATGCGCTGGCTCTCGCTCATCTGCGGAAGCAGGGTGTCATAGCTGCATACCCCAAGGGCGTAAAGTGCATGAGATGTGCGCAGATGCTCCAAGATATTCAAAAAAGATTCCTCCAGCTTTGATTTTTTCTTTCATTATAGCATAAAAAGGCAGAGGGAGAAATACCGTGGACATCAGGATGCAGGGAAGGGAGACGGAGACCGGCAGGGAGGAGCGGACAGGATCGATCCTTCGGGCTCTGCCTTGCATCCGCACAGGGATTGTGGAAAAACGTCGATTCCGTTGTTTTCGGGTACGCCCTAAAAAAGCCATTGAAAACTTGGAAGTTTATTGTATAATTTATATAAAGGGATTTGTTGGATTCCACAACCATTCTATGAGGTGAAAACATGATGAATTATATGGCTGAATATGAGCGCTGGCTGGCTTCTTCTGCACTGACTGCGGAGGAACACGCCGAGCTTGAGGCGATCCGTGGAGATGAGGATGCGATCAAGGATCGCTTTTTTGCACCGCTGTCCTTTGGCACAGCCGGTCTGCGCGGGATCCTGGGGACCGGACTCTATCGCATGAACCGCTTTACTGTGGGTGCGGCAACACAGGGGCTGGCAAACCTGATCCTCCACACTGGGCCGGAGGCAATGAAGCGCGGCGTTGCGATCGCATACGATTCCCGTCACTTCTCTCCTGAGTTTGCACAGCTTGCAGCCTGCATCCTCGCGGCAAACGGAATTCAGGTAAAGCTCTATGATGAGCTGCGTCCGACACCGGAGCTGTCCTTTGCGATCCGCCACTATGGCACCATCGCGGGCATCAATGTCACGGCGTCCCATAACCCGAAGGAATACAACGGCTACAAGGTATATTGGGAGGACGGCGCACAGCTGCCGCCCAAGGAAGCAGACGTTGTGGCAAAGGAAATGGAGGCACAGGACTTCTTCCAAGACGTCAAGACGATGGATTTTGCACAGGCTGTGGAAAAGGGTCTTGTGCAGATGATGGACTGGCAGACGGACGAAGCATATCTCAAGGAAGTGCTCAAGGTTGCCATCAATCCGGACTGTGTGCGTCAGGTGGCAGACGAATTCAAGCTGGTCTATACCCCGTTCCACGGTGCCGGATATCGTCTGGTTCCGGAGATCCTGCGCCGCATTGGATATAAGCACATCATCTGTGTACCGGAGCAGATGGTCATTGACGGCGACTTCCCAACCGTAAAATCTCCGAATCCGGAGAACAAGGAAGGCTTCAACCTTGCCATTGAACTGGCAAAGCAGAACGGTGTAGATCTCATCATCGGCACCGATCCGGATGCAGACCGCACCGGTATCGTGCTCAAGGATGCCGCAGGGGAGTATATCACCCTGTCCGGCAATCAGGTGGGTGTGCTGCTCATCGACTATGTGATCACGGCGAAGAAGCTCACGGGAACCATGCCGGAGCATCCGGCAGTGCTCAA
>JARIAV010000259.1 GCA_029257685.1 Butyricicoccus sp. | reverse complement strand
TATGACCGTGCCGCACGCGGCGGCTATATCCATCTGCTCCGTCAGACACGCCGCGGCAGCCATGATCCCGGAGACAGTGCCGAAATGTGTCAGGCGCGCACGCGCTTTCTGGAGGGCGGCTGGTATGAGCCTTTGCGGCAGCGTCTGGCAGAGCAGGTCAAAGCACTCGCTCCCAAAGATATCCTCGATGCCGGCTGCGGTGAGGGCTGGTATACCCGCGCGATCTTGGAAGGCATGCCGGATGCACGACTTGCCGGCATCGACCTGTCCCGCTACGCCCTGCGCCATGCCGGTCGCCAGTGCCCACAGGCCGCGCTTGCGATCGCCAGCCTGTTCGATCTCCCGCTTGCCGATCAGTCGGTGGATCTGGTGCTTCACCTGTTCGCACCCATGTGTGCACCGGAATTTGCACGCGTCCTGCGAAAAGATGGCGTTCTGCTGACAGTCACACCGGGAGCACGTCATCTCTGGGGCATGAAAAAGATGCTCTATCCAGTCCCCTATGAAAATCCGACTGCAATTCGGGATTTGGAGGGCTTCACATTCGAGCAGGAGTTCTGCATCGATGCAGACATCACACTGCATGATCCCAAAGATATCGCCGCACTGTATCAGATGACCCCCTACGCATGGAAAACGCCACGCGAGGCGGCAGAACGTCTGCTGGGAGCATCCGAGCTCCGCACCGAGATCGCATTTCAGATCCATCAATACCGCAAAAAATAAGAGGGACGCATTGCATCCCTCTTATTTTTATAATACGAACCAAAATACCATCAGATAATGTGCCAGACTGCCAGCCAGTACAAACAGATGAAACAGCTCATGGAATCCGATCATCGGAGAAAGATCGGGCTTTTTCAAAATATAGATCACGCCGCCGATGGTATAGGACAAGCCGCCGACCGCAAGGAGTGTGATCGCCGGAGCCGGCATGGCAAGCACGATATCGAAGCGGAACAGCACCGCCCACCCCATGAGCAGATACAGGATCGTGCCGAGAAAGCGCGGCGCATCGATCCACAGCAGCTTGACGGCGATGCCAAAAACTGCAATGCCCCAAATGACCGCAAGGAAGATATAGGAATCCGGAGCCGCCATATAGCGCAGCACGACCGGTGTATAGCTGCCTGCAATGAGCACATAGATCATGCTATGGTCGAGCTTTTTGAGCACGCGCAGGATCTGCGCACCCCCAAGGGAATAATGATAGACCGCACTTGCCGTATAGAGCGCGATGAGAGACAGGCAAAAAAGCGATACGGATACCACCGTCTGTACCGGAACACGTTCCCGTACTGCATGAAAGAGCATAAAGATCAGTCCGGCAGCCCCACCGATCGCGCCGATAAAGTGAGAATAGCTGGAAAACGGATCTCTGGCTCTCTGAAACATCCTTGGCATATCTATGCACATCCTTTCAATGTAGTTATCAAAACTATATCACTTCATTTATGATACCACATTTTATCGAAATTGCAACGACCCTCTTGCAAGTTTTTGCGGTTTGCGCTAAAATAATTCCAATAGGGAGGGAACGATTCGATGAAAAATTTATCTGAACTGCTGGACGAGGTGATGTGTGACCACGATATCACCCCCAAGGACGTCCCCATGCTCGACCTCTACATGGATCAGGTCCTGACCCTGTTCAATGAAGGTTTGGAACAGAACAAACGCTATCCACAGGATAAGCTGCTGACCAAGACCATGATCAACAACTACTCCAAGGAAAAACTGCTCCTTCCCGTCAAAGGGAAAAAATATACCCGCCAGCATATCATCCAAATGCTCTGCATCTATCATCTCAAGCAGACCTTGGCACTTGCCGATGTCAAAGCCCTGCTTGGACGGACCGATGTAGACTTTGAGCAATGCTTCAATGCCTTTCTGGAAAACAAACAGCATCTGCGTGAGGTGATCCCAGAAGAGCTGGCTGCGCATCTCGATGTCGATCTGACCGATCCCAACGAGGTCCTCACCTTCTGCCTTTCCCTGTCTGCTGCTTCCACCTATCTCCAGCGGCTGTGTCAGGCGATCATCGATGCCCGCGCCCGCGAGCTATGATATGATAAGGAAAACATATATGCACGCATGATATCCGCAAAAGCAGTGGTCGTTGCAGACGTACCGATCATCAAAGCGTCATTTTACACATTACAGCAAAAGAGCCTTCTTTCACTCCGGAAAGAGGGCTCTTCTTCTATCAAACGCTGTATCTCATTTTGTTGTTTTCTGGTATTCTGCCGCGCCGATATCCGGCTTCTCGCCACTGAGATTGCTGCCTCCAAAAATATCCCGATCATAGCTGACATTTGGGATCTTCGGAAAATGATTCCCCATCGTGTAATCCAAGCTATTTCCCGTCTTTGCTTTTTCAAACAGGTCTCGCGGAGAAAACGCTCTGCCATCTACCAGCTGTGTACCTCCAAAATGCTTATAGGCCTCATCCAATGTGATGCCACGATCGATCAGTACAGAATCTGGTTTTAGCTGATAGCCATCCAGTGCACCAGATGCTGCCGTGATCGCCTCCTTGGTTTCATGCTTCTCTGGTGCCTTGCCTGGATCTGTCATCCCTGCATCCGCCACGCAAAGGGCACTTGTATCTCCTGCAAAGGCTTCCATGCCACCAGTATAGGCATTGTTGTATGCCTTGAGATGCTCCAGCATCTTATCGCTCTCTCCGGCGGAAACCATCTTCTGCCCTGCTGGATACAGGAATGCATTATTGAATGCATAGATGTCATTGACACCCAATCCAGCTGCCGTATTCGAAAGGAAGAATACGCCTTTCTCCAGAACCTGATCGGAATAGATCGTATTGTTATAGATCGCAGTTCCCTTGGGACAGCCCTGGGCGAACTCAAAAGTCTTATCACGATCATTTTGACTGATATTATAACGCACAGTCGCGCCTGTATGCGGATATCCACCCATAATGAGCATGAAGCCACCCTCATTATTATGGCTGTAATTGTACTGCATCACACTGTTTGAGGAGGCATGATCGCAGTCCAATCCCTGACCATCCTGCACGCCGTGGGTGTTGTATGCCTCATTATACTGCAAAACGGTATTGGCTGCTTCAAACGGCCAGATCCCCACATTATAGCCAGTCTCCTGATAACGGCAATCCTTTGCGAGGTTATGTTCGATCAATGCCCCATCGGTGTCTCGCACAGTGATCCCATCTCCGCCGATATATTCCATATAGTTGTCTTTTACAACCACATTGGTAGAAGGATACCAGTTGACTGGGATCCCTGGCGAATTCGCCTCCCACTGATTGCACCAAGCTGAGCTGACGAGCTTGATTGCTGAACGGTCTACACGTTCAAATGTACAGCCTGAAATCAGGATCCCATCGTATTTACTGGGGATCCCCTTGAGCTTTCCGTCCTCTGTTCCCGCTTTCACATCAAAGAAAATACCGCCATTCCATTTGAGGTTGATATTGCCATTGATATCATGGATATAGCAATCCTTGATCTCGATACCGGATGCCGTACCAAAATCAGAAATAGAGACATTGATGGCACGCAGGGGAGTCTCCTTGTTATTGCTCTGGTTGAGTGCAAAGTCCTTGTGATAACGTGCATCCAGATTGGTGATCTCCAACTGATCGATATGGATATGTTCCTGATTGGAGAGTGCGATCACATTTTCCAGCTTTCCGTTCCCTTCCAGTCTTGGAAGCGCGCCTTCTCCATAGGCACTCACGACAATGGGCTTTCCTTCCTGTCCCATGCCAGAGAAAGTCAGCTGTTCCTCACGAAATACACTGCCACGTTTGAGCAGGATCTGATCCCCAGGCACAAAGCTCTCCGCTTCCCTGATTTTTTTGAGTGACTTCCATGCCTCCTGTTCTGTCGTACCAGAAGCTGTATCTTTGCCATTGACCGAATCGACATAGAATGTTTTGGGTGCTCTCAGAGTCTCCTTCTCAAAAACGGCTTGGATCTTCAATTGCTGGAACTCCCCAGATGGCATCACAAATTTTCCATCTGTGATTTTGACTGCTTCATTCCCTGCGATCTCATATCCCTTGAAACGGTATCCAGCCTTTGCAACTGCATGCAGGGTCACTTCATCCCCCTCCTGCGCACGCGCTGCGCTCGCAGTCGCTGCACCGCAGCGATATGCAGGGTCTTCCTTCCCATCACACACGGTCACCACTTGAACGGGCTTTTTCTGACAGATCCGCTCTACCAGCAGCTGATCGAAAGCTGTCGGCGCCCCTGCCGTCAGCTGCATCAGCACCAGCTGCGGCACAGTGTCACCCCAGTTCCCTGCATCCTCGTAAGCCATGATCTCCTTGTCTCCTGCGAGCAGGGATACCTTGTTTCCCATCACCTCGATGGCAATATGGGTAAATGTATCTGTCAACTGGAGTGCACAGCGCTTGAGCTCTACAGGCTTTGTGTCATTTTTGCAGAAGATCGCGTTGCCCTGTGTATCCAGTACGAGTGCATAATTGTTCGCTGTATCTTTTCCGCTCCGAAATACGATCTGGGTCGTACCGTCTTTCTGGGTCGTCTTTCTCACATCCGCAGAAATGCGATAACCGCCATCTTTCGGGATCCTGTCCCATGCCACCACAGGCTGGTATTGGCTTGCGGGCTTTCCTTCTGGTGTATCCAGAACCAGTTCTTCCTCTTGGATCGTTACCCCTTCAGGCAGTGTCTCCTCTCGCTTTCCTCCAAAATCATCGAAAAGCAGCTCATCTTTGCCCACCTCTCTGGTCTTAAAGTGCGCAGTCACTGTCATTTCCTTGAATTTTTCATTCAGCTGAAAGCGATCGTTGGTAATCGTCACCAGGTTGTCTGTCGAGGTCGTGTAATGACTGAACACATACCCATGGTTTGCCTTTGTCTTGAGCTTTACCAGATCCCCCGTATATCCCTTCACCTTATCTGCAGTAAGGGATCCGCCCCGATTCGATGGATCCGGCTTTCCATCCGTATAGGTCTCCAATTTCACGGTACATTGTGCGCCGCTCGGTACTTCATGGGTCGTGACCTGAAAATTATCTACTGCAAAGTCTTGTCCCGGAAACTGCCCTGCAACCAAGAGCCGTCCTGTCTTCATCTGCGCGATTTCCGGATTTTTTGCTGTGAGCATCTGCACATCATCGAGCCATGCCGTTATCGTATCTCCCTTTACTTCGATCGCCAAATGGTGTGCGCCCTGAGAAATTTCCAATCCTTCTGCCTTTGCATAGCTGGTTTCGACGGTATTTCCAGCCGCTTTTTCTAAAAATACGGTTTTGTGCGGAAAGTCGAACCGCAGCTGAAGCCGTCGTGCGTCAAATCCTTCTGCTGCCTTGAATCCAATCTTTGCATTGCAGTTCTTATTTCCTTCTCCGACGATCAGATCCGTCTCGATCCGGAAATCCTTTGCAAAGATCTCAGATAGGGATTGCATGGCATTGTTTGGGCCACCGCCCTGAAAGCGTGCCTGTCCCTGTACAAACTTCACCGCCGCAGTATTGGACTTCCAGTTTGCTCCATCATCAAAAGCATCCCGAAACAATTCTCTTGCATCTGTCTGCGGTGTTTTTCCAGCTGCACGCTCCCCTGCTGCCCCATAGGGCGACCGATACGCTTCTTGCTGGATCGCTGCCGCACCTTGTGCGGTGCCTCCCGCGATCAGCACGGCAGTCAATGCCGCGCACGAAATTCTTTTTCCAACGTCATTCATCTTTTTTCTCCTCTCTTTGCCTGCAAGCCCGTGATCTTGGCTCGCTCAACTCTTTGCTGTAATCTTTGTTCAAACTGTTCGGCAGCATAATGCTCCAAAACAGCACCTGTCACTTCTTCATATGGCAGGATCCGCCCAGGCTCTCTTTTGACACACTGGAGCTGTCGTTCCCGACCATCTGCATCGCGCCAATTCATTTGACCGCCCGCTTCCATCTGCAATAGATATTGCACAAGCACTTCGTCCGTCTCAGCCAGAGCGCGGATATTTTGCGCATCCAATGTGATGCTCCCCTGCTTCACGATCCGGTCATCTTGCCAGACCGTATAATCGGCGCAAATGGTATCCACCTCACGATACGCTTCCGGATGGCTCTCATAAAATTCACGCTGCTGGCTAAGCGAGGCCTGCTGTTTGATCTCTTCCTTGAGCTTCTGCGTATAATCTCCCAGCTGCTTTTTATAATACTGGATGGGTGTGAACTGTGCCGGACCATAGAGCGGAGCACCTGCTTCCTGCGTCTTCTTACGCCGCGCATTTTCCTGCTGCAACGCCTCTCGAAATCTGTCTTCGGAAAATCCCTCCGCAATACCTGCTTCTACGGCCCAGTTCAGAAGCACCTTTGAACGAATGACATGTTCCAAGTCACCGCCTTGAAAATCGATCTCCTGCTGTGACACTGAAACGCCATCTACCGTCAAGATCCCTGAATGGGATCGCGCAGCAGTGGCTGCCACTACAAACAACAAACCAATCACCAGCACCACGATCCATTTCTTTTTATGTTCCATGGTCCCCATCCTTTCGTTTGCGCTGTCCCCTTTCTGCTCAAGCCTGCATACGATTTTTGAACATATGGCAACAATAATTTATTTTTTATAAAAATTATAATCCATGATATCCGAAATAAATAGTGCCGTTTTTTACAAATTTAATCTTTATTTTTGTGTAGTTTACACATAATACTCGAGACAATCCGTGACTTATTCCGCTTTTATTCTACATTTTTTCGATCCAATGGCACTTCCCTATTAAATAATTAAAAATAAATTATTCCTCGATTTCTTATAGAGTCCCTGCAAAAAATCGCGCCATTCCTGCATATTCACTCTTTTTTCCGTTCAAAATGATGGGATCCATGCAAACAAGGTTTATTTTATGCAACTTGTCAGATAATAGAGCAGGTAGGCAGATAGATTTTATGATTTCTTTCCCA
>JARIAV010000238.1 GCA_029257685.1 Butyricicoccus sp. | reverse complement strand
TTGTCAGCGGCATGATCTCGCTTGCAGAGGGTGGCGACACGATGCTCGTGCTGGATTGTGCACGCATGATCAATGAAGCGTGATAATTCGGAGGGACCTGTATGTTTGATCTTTCCGATCGCGATTTCCATCGTCTGACCAGCTTCATCAAAAGCAAATTCGGGATCGATCTCACGCATAAGCGACAGCTGATCACGAGCCGCATGTCCACAACGATCGCTTCACAGGGATATAAGGATTTCAGCGGCTATGTAGACCATATCCTCACTGCGGCAACGCAGGAGGATATGGAGCTGCTGCTCAACAAGCTGACGACGAACTATACCTATTTCATGCGTGAGCAGACCCATTATGACTTCTTCAAGGATACCATCCTGCCCGATCTGGTGCGCCGTCATCAGCGGGATCGGGTGCTGTCCATCTGGTCGGCTGGCTGTTCTTCAGGCGAGGAACCTTACAACATTTCCATGATCCTGATGGATTATCTGGGTGCTTCTGCAAGCCAGTGGGACACGCGCGTGCTCGCGACCGACATCTCCCAGCGCGTATTGGCGGCGGCGCAGAAGGGCACTTATGACCTGCCTTCGGATATCCCGCCGGCGTGGCGGCAGAAATACTTCACCAAAACGCCCGGAAGCTCTCTTTATACCGTTGCGCCAAGCATCCGCAAAAACGTGATCTTCCGCACTTTCAACCTCATGGACCCGATCCAGTTCCGGCTGAAATTCGATGTTATTTTCTGCCGCAACGTCATGATCTATTTCGATCAGCCGACAAAGGATGCACTGGTACGGCGTTTTTATGACGCGACCGTTCCCGGCGGGTATCTGCTCATCGGGCATTCGGAAACGATCAATAAGGACAGCAGTCCGTATCAGTATCTGCACCCTGCCACCTACCGCAAAGCATGAGACCTTCCCAGTTGCCCGACGCTTGACGGACGGGCAATTTTCATTGCAGCTCGGTGAGGCGGATCTGTTTTATGAAAGGACCTGTATATTATGCAAACTGAGAACAAAATCCGTGTGCTGGTCGTTGATGATTCGATCATCGCCCGCCGCGTGCTGACAGATGGTCTTTCACGCGATGCGCGTCTGGAGGTCGTTGGCTACGCAATCAATGCCTCCGACGCGCGCCGTAAGATCGAACAGCTCAAGCCCGACGTCATGACGCTGGATGTGGAAATGCCCGGACAGAGCGGTCTCGACTTCTTGAAAGAATATATCCCACAGCATCCGATCCCCGTCGTTCTGTGTTCTTCGCTGAACCTGCGCGTGTTCGATGCCCTGTCTGCCGGTGCAGTCGATTTCGTGCGTAAGCCGGATATGTCGCGCCCAAGCAGCGTCGATCTGTTCCAGCGCGAGCTTGCGCTCAAGGTCCGTGCTGCCTCCCGCGCCCGTGTGCGCACGGCGCAATCCATTCAGGCCGCGCACCGCGCCCATCCGGCATCCATCCTGCCGCCTCTGACCAGCAGATCCCTTGATAACGTCATCATCGCGCTGGGTGCATCGACGGGCGGCACGGAAGCCACCCTTGAGGTGCTGCGGCATCTGCCGGCAAACACCCCCGGCATCGTCATCGTACAGCACATGCCGGTCGGCTTTACCGGAATGTATGCGGAGCGTCTCAACCGCATCTGCAAAATGGAGGTGCGTGAAGCCAAGAGCGGCGACCGCATCGAGCGCGGCCTCGTGCTGATCGCGCCCGGTGATATGCAGATGAAGGTCGTCCATACCGGCACGGGCTACACGGTATCCTGCCAGAACGAACCCAAGGTGAGCGGTCATCGTCCCTCGGTCGATGTGCTGTTCCACTCCATGGCGCAGTCGGTCAAGTGCAAGCAGGTCGGCATCATCCTGACCGGTATGGGTCGGGACGGCGCGAACGGACTGCTGGAAATGCGCCGGCGCGGTGCTTTCACCATCGGGCAGGACGAAGCCAGCTCGGTCGTTTACGGCATGCCGATGGAGGCGTATAAGCTGGGTGCGGTCTGCCGTCAGGAGCCCTTGGAGCGCATTTCCGACACCCTCCTGCGCCACCTCGGCACCCTGTAAGGCTCGCTCCCCGATCCGCCTTCTACCTCAACCTATATCAGGCTATTTGTAATGTTTCTATTAGAAAAAGCAATCTTTCTGCAATCCCCTGCCATGAAATTTTGCAGCATCTATTTAGAAAAATTTCAAATAGCCTCTTATATTTTACTATAATTGTACGATATTTATAGTGTATTCAGCGATCTATTATCTTTGAGAGGAGTGATCCTATGCAGATCCTCAACAACTATGTATCGCCTATATCTCCACGCATGATCCGTTCTGGAGAGCGCATCGGGCATGAGCCCCAGCGGGAGGAAGTCAAAAACTTCGATAAAGTGACCCTGCAGCATACAAATCTGTCCCCAGAGCAGTCTTTCGCGCTTGAAATGACCAGCCGTGTCGCACAAGAGGTGCGCACCGCTACGACAACAGGCGATATCCAGTCGCTCCATGATCAGGTCGCTGCCGGAAAGTATCAAATCGATATAGACGAAATCGTGCGCCGCATCCTACTCTGACGAGGTGACCCATATATGACGCATATTGAAGAACTTGGTAAGCTGTTTGATGACTTCGCAAAGCTGTTCGATCAGCTGAGCGGCCTACAGGACAAAAAGATCGAAGCCGTTCGTCAGGACGACCTGCAGACCATAGAGCACTGTATGCAGCAGGAGCAGGCGTTCACCCTGCAGATCCGCGGCATGCAGCGCAAAAAGGACACCCTCCTGAAAGCGCTCGGCTTGGAGAAATTCGCCCTGCGGCAGCTCCCCGATCATCTTTCGGCGGCAGATCGTGCCCAGATCGCACCTGCGATCTCCCGCTTTCAGGCAGCTTATGAAACATACAGCCATGCGGCAGCCGCATCTCGTACCGTGCTGGAGGATATCCTCGCAGAGCTCAACCACATCCTGAGCCAGACGGAGAAGCCGCCTCAGGCACCGTCTCCAAGGCCACAGGGCAATTTTACTGACATCAAGGCCTAAGCCATCTCAAACAATATGGAGGAAGCAATATGATCTCAACCTTTGGCAGTTTCTCGATGGCCAAGCTCGGCATCCGTTCGAGCCAGCAGGGCCTGCAAATCACGGGAAACAACATCACAAACATCAACACGAACGGATATACCCGTCAGCGTATCAATCAGGTCAGCCTGTACGGCAGCACCGCCGACCGCTTTTCCGTTGCATCGGATGTACGCATCGGCATGGGTTCTCTGGTCACCAGTGTAACGCAGATCCGTGACCCATTCCTTGATATCCGCTACCGCAACGAGGCTTCCAACCTCGGCTTCTATGACGAAAAGATGGGCAACCTTGAAGAACTCAAGTCCATTTTGGACGAGGTTTCCAAGGATGGTATCCACACTTCGTTTGAAAACATCCGCACACAGCTGCAAAACCTTGCAAACAACCCGACCTCTGACGTCAATGACAGACTGGTGCGCAGCGCCTGTCAGGAGCTGGTCTCCCTGCTCAACAAGTATGCAGCCGACCTCAACACCCAGAAGGACACCGCGCTCAAGGGCTTTGACCAGAACGTTGACGAGGTCAACAAAATGCTGACGCAGATCCGCGATCTCAACAAGGAGATCCGCAAGAGCCAGATCCACGGCGACAACGCGCTCGAGCTGCTCGACCGCCGGAACACGCTGATCGATCAGCTGTCGGAAATGACCAGAATCAAGGTCACCTACTCCGACGAAAAGATCACCGAGGGTCTTGTCGTTGATCGCGTAAAGATCGAACTGGATGCCCCCGGGCAGGATCCGACAAAGCGCCCCGTTCTGGTAGACGGCGAATTTGCAAACGAGCTGGAGATCCAGCCGCTCGGTCCGGATGGCAAGCCCGATCTGACGCATACGGGCGATTATCAGATCCGCTTGAAGGGTCTGACCAATACACAGGGCGAGACCCCCATCCTTGCAGAGATGAGGGATAAGATCGATACCCTCAACCAGCTGACCAACGGTCTCCAGAGCATCAACCAGCAAATCACAGACGTGAACACCAAGATCGCTGACTGGAATAAAGAACTGACTGCAGCAAATCCGGCTTGGACAGAAGACCTCTTTACCGATCCGACAAAGAACGAGCAGCAGTTCAAGACTCTGCGCGATAATCTGAGCAAGGCACGCGAGGAGCTGAAAAAGAACCCTGGCGATGCCGCAGCGAAGACGAATTTTGAAAAAGCACAGAGTGATCTTGCAGTATTCAGCCGTCTGAATGAGCAGCGAAAAGACCTTGACAATCAAAAAACGCGTTTGGATAGCAAGTTCAATTCTCAGTTCGGCGTTCTCGAAAAACAGTTGCAGGATCAAGGTTTGACCGTAACGAAAACCAAGGATGCCACAACAGGTACATATACCATCAAAGTTTCTGGCGGCACAACGACCCCACCAATGGCAGAGCAAACACTGATCGATGGTACCATGGCAAAGCCCCCGCTGAAGTTTGATATTGCAGAGAATGCAGGCAAAAATGGCTATGATATGCAGCTTGGCGGTAAGTCCTTCAAGAACGTCGAGAACAAGGCACTGGATGCTGCAGCAAACAAGATAGGGGTCAACCAAGATCAGTGGCACGGCGCGCTGAAAGCCGACCTTGAGTATCTCAACGGCAAGGGCGAGTTTGGCAATCCGCCGAGCCAGATCCGCGGCATTGCGTACTACCAGAGTTCTCTGGATACGCTGGCACAGTCCTTTGCCAATACCATGAACAAAATCAATCAGGATCCCAATAAGCCGGGTGACGAAAACCTGTTTGATGCCGGTGATCCGAACAATCCGGACAAGAAAATCACTGCTTCCAACATTTCCATCTCCGCCGGCTGGAAAAACGGCACGGTCAAGATCACGACCAGTACGGC
>JARIAV010000185.1 GCA_029257685.1 Butyricicoccus sp. | reverse complement strand
AGAACGCCCTGAGGCGTCTGGTTGGCCTGCGCCAGCATCGCCTGTGCAGACTGCACCAGAATATTATTCTTGGTGTATGCCATCATTTCCTTTGCAACATCTACATCGCGGATACGGCTTTCAGCTGCTGTTATATTCTCAGTTGTGACAGACAAACTGTTGATGGTATGTTCCAGACGATTCTGGGTGGAACCCAATGTCCCTCGCACATCAGATACTTTATTGATCGCATCTTTCACGATATTGATGGCAGCGTTTGCGTTACTCTGCGTTGAAATGTCGATCAGATCGACCCCCAAGGCCTTGCTATGCATATCTTCCAATTCAACAACCAGTATATTGAAATCATCTGCAGTGTCACCGATCTGCAGCTTTAGCATTCCTCCTTTTTTTTCAGTTACATTTTCTGTTTCTCCTTCTTCTTCTCCCCCTCCCCCTCCACGGATCGTGAAAGGCAGGAGATTTGTGGTACCTATTGCATTTGGATTGGCAGTTAATGTTTCATCCTCGTTGATCGAAAACTTTTGCAGTGCCTCAGCTACCGCTTTTTGTTTCTCTGAAATAGCCGGTTTTTTTAATATCTCCGCAGCCTGTCTTCTAACTTCCTTCTCGATCTCACGGGTTTGATAAGTACAATTCTTTGTATCACATCCCAGCCGAATAATGAATGCTCCTGTATCCTCGATTTCCAGATCTATCATATCGTCTGCTATGCCATTGTCCGATGTCAACAGCATATTGGCTGATACTGTGCCCTTACCACTATATGTACCACCCATTGAAAAGCTCAAAGGAATTGCATCATATACATCGCTGAAATGAATGCTTGTACTTGCACCACCTGTTCCACCTGCACCACCTGCACCACCTGTTCCACCTATATGGCTGCTGCTACCAAGCGTACCATCCAACAATGGGATACCGTTAAAATTCGTGCTCTCTGCAATCCGATCGATTTCTGCTTTCAGTGCAGAAACTTCTTTCTGAAGCTGCACACGGTCGATCTCATCTTGATAAGTCCCATTGGAAGACTGATCGGCAAGCTCGATCATACGGTTGAGCATAGAATGTACTTCCCCCAATGCCCCCTCTGCAATTTGTACCAGAGAAATACCATCCTGTGCATTCCTCTGTGCCTGACCGAGACCAGTGATCTGCGCACGCATCTTCTCAGAGATCGCGAGACCTGCAGCATCATCGGCTGCGCGGTTGATGCGATATCCAGAAGATAACTTCTCCAGATTCTTCCCAACTGCATTGGTATTTTTTTTATAGCTTCGGTAAGCATTCAATGCAGCGATATTGTGTTGAATTTTCATAGGCACTAACCTCTATATAGCATGATAAGTCATATTCCTATTATTGATAGAAATCATCATTCTACAATCTTCGAATAATATATATTATCGTCCTTATGCTCAAACAGATTAAGTATCCCTATCATAATTTTACATAAATTACTATTTTCTTTCAGAATTGGTCATACAGCACTTAATAGGCAAACGGAATTGTTACACGATTCCTCTTTTAAGGAAGTAAGTTTTTCTAAAGATCAAAAAACGCCGCCAAAATCAAGGATTGTCCCGATTTTGGCGGCATTCATATTCGTGTGCCTTTTATACGATGCTATTTTACCATAGATGCTTTAAGCATACCTCTTAGTATTTGTCAAAGCTACTGTTCACAGACGGGGTGTAGCTTCTGTTATCATAGTCGGTGCTATAGTCCGGCTGTGCGCCGCCAAAACCACCCAGCTCGTCGCCTGCTGCGCCGTCCAGCTGGAAGCGGCTGAGCAGGTCATGCATCACCTGTGCCTGAGAGGACAGCTCCTCGGAAGCCGCTGCGGACTCCTCACTCGTTGCAGAGTTGGTCTGCACGACTGCGGAGATCTGGTCGATGCCAATGGTGATCTGCTCGATAGAAGCAGCCTCCTGATCGACTGCGTCCGTGATGTGATCGATATGGTTTACAACGTCACGCGCCTTGGTGCTCGCTTCGTTCAGGGCGTCCGCCGTACCAGTTGCCAGCGTGCTGCCGCGCTCGACTGCATGGATCGCCTGCTCGATGAGTGCCGCAGTGTTCTTGGAAGCCTCCGCAGACTTGCTTGCAAGGTTGCGCACCTCGTCCGCAACGACGGCGAAGCCCTTGCCTGCCGTGCCTGCACGCGCTGCCTCAACCGCTGCGTTCAGGGCAAGGATATTGGTCTGGAATGCGATATCCTCGATGGTCTTGATGATCTTGCTGATCTCGGTCGAGGAGTTGCTGATATCGTTCATTGCAGAAAGCATTTCCTGCATCTGCTGGCCGCTCTTTTCGATCGCCGTGCCCGCATCGTTTGCCAGATTGCGCACGTTGATCGCGGTCTCTGCATTCTGACGGGAAGCCGTGGAGATCTCATTGATGGTTGCGCTCAGTTCCTCGACGGAGCTTGCCTGCTCAGTCGCGCCCTGTGCCAGCGCCTGCGCACCGGAGGATACCTGATCTGCGCCGGAAGCGACCTGTGTGCCCGAGCTGCGCAGCTGGGACATGACTTCGTTCAAGCGAACAAGCAGGTGCGCAACCGAATTCTTGATGCTGGTAAAATCGCCCGGAAATTCTGTATCCAGTGCAACCTGGAAGTTGCCGCCTGCCATCTGCTCAAGGGCTTGATCCAGTGTCTCGACCATTTCCGCAAGACTCTGCTGGCTCTCACGCAATGCAGCTGCGGCAACACCGACCTCATCCGTGCCTTCATAAGTACATGGTGTATGCAGATCACCCTTGCTCATTGCAACCATGGTCTTCTTCATCTCATCCAGCGGCATGATGATGCCTGCTGTGATACGGA
>JARIAV010000101.1 GCA_029257685.1 Butyricicoccus sp. | reverse complement strand
CCAACCCACAATAAGAGAATTTAGTCTTTTCATGTGTGAAAAAATTATACACCTGCTCTTTAGTTATCTGGGTAACACAAGCCATAGTATAAATGAGTCCTAAATACCTGAATTTTTCTTAGCAACGTTCCAAAACTTTCCCTTTGCTTTGAAGCGAATCTTTTCAGCAGAAAGGAAAACCTAACGGATTTCCAAGAAAGCATTTTTCCTCTGCTTTGAAGCAAAATCATTTAAGAGGAATGAAAAACCTGCGGTTTTCCAAAAAAATCTTTACTTCTCAAAGCACATCATTTTTATGATGCAATGTCACAACGACAAGTTCAGGACGGTTCCACACACGCACCGGAAAACTGCTGTTCCCCAGCCCACGGCTCACCACCATCTGTGTATCCCTCATCCGATGCCATCCAAAGGCATACTTTGGAAAAAACCCCTGATTGGGTGCAAAGACCGCCCCGACGAAGGGCAGACGGAACTGCCCACCATGCGCATGACCGGACAGCACCAGATCGACCCCAAATCCGGCATAGGTTTCCAAAAGATCTGGTCGGTGTGCAAGCAGCAGCGTATACGGCGTATTTTCCTGCGCAAGCAGGGAAGCCAGTGCATCGGATACGATGGCATAGGAGCGGAGCTTGGGGTTTTTGGATTTGAGAAAGGCAGGGTCGGTAATGCCGACGATCTGTATGGCTGTATCCCCACGGGAGAAACATACAGCCTGATTTTCCAGCACTATGACACTGGCGGCGAGCAACCCCTGTTTGAGCGTGGCATAGTCAGCGATCCGCGCCTCATGGTTGCCCGTCACAAAATAACAGGGGGCGATTTTGACAGCTTCTCTCGCGAAAGAAAGCGCAGCCTCCAAGTTCGGGTGATAGGAGTTTATGAGGTCTCCCGTGATTGCAATGAGATCTGGCTGGGCACGCTGTATGCGTGTGAGCAGTGCGCCATTATGTCGTCCGAATGTCGCATTGTGCAGGTCAGAAACATGGACGACCCGAAGCCCATCCAGAGCAGAAGGCAGCTTGGGAGAACAGATACGCACATGGCTTGTCTGGATCGACCGATTGCCCCATATAAGCCATAAAACCAGTGCGGCGAACAGGATGAGGAGCATCAGACACATGGTGTAAACCTCTTTTGCCATCAGCAGTTTCCTTTCATAAAGATCGGGTCATTCGGTTGAGGAGCGCTTGCGGCGCGTTTTATGTGCCAGCGGGCTGAGCTCGGCAGCCTCGCGGACATTCTGGTCGGCAATGTGGGTATAGATCATGGTCGTATCCACCTGAGAATGACCGAGTACGGTTTGCAGCGTGCGGATATCGACACCGTTTTGATACATCAGCGTCGCGGCGGTATGGCGCAGCTTGTGCGCGGAATATTTCGTGGGATCCAGTCCGGCGGCGGTGATATATTTTTTCACCAGCCATTTGACCGTCTGTGTGCTGATGCGGTTGCGGTTACGGCTGGTAAAGAGTGCATTGCGGTCAGCCTCATGCGGCGGCACGCGCTCCGGCAGATATTGCTCGATGGCATCCATGCACGCCTCATTCAAATACAGCATACGCTCCTTGTTGCCCTTGCCGCGCACGCGCAGGGTATCCTCGCGCACGTCGGTGAGATTCAATCCGACCAGCTCGGAAACACGCAGGCCGCAATTCAAGAACAGCGTCAGGATACAGTAATCCCGATCGGCATATTTGCCCTCGATGCTGTCCAGCAGGTGCATGGAGTCATCCGCCGTCAGGTAACGCGGCAGGTTGCGCGGCTTTGCCGGAACCTCCAGTCCGCCTGCCGGATTGTGCTCCAGCACATGCACCTTATCTGTCAGGTAGCGGAAGAAGGAGCGCAGGGAGGAGACCTTGCGCGCACGCGACACCGCAGACAATCCGTACTCTGTGGAAGGACTGTTTGCCTGCGTGGGTCGCTGTTCCCCGATATAGGTCAGGAAATCATAGATATCGGACAGGTGTATGGTCGCCAGCAGTGCGGCGTCGATATCCGCAATGGGGATCTCATCGATCGGGGCGCTGCGGTCGGCAAGTCCGCGGTTGATCTTGATAAACCGCAGGAACAGACGCAGATCCAAAAAGTATTCAAACGCCGTCTTGGGTGACTTCCCGCGGATGGTGGTCATATAGACCAGAAAATCACGCAGGAGCGGCGGCGCATCGTGGGCATATTCTGAAATAATATATCGCATGGCAATTCCCTCCAGTACCACCTATTTTACTACGTTTCTGAAACTTCGTCAAAGGCTTATCTTGTATCAGCGTTCGAAATGTCGTATAATAAAGATAAAAATCGAGAAAGGAAGAAGTCGTCATGGGACTGTTTGAACATTGTATGCTGTGTCCGCGTGCCTGCGGCGTGGATCGAACCCACGGACAGCGGGGCTTCTGCGGCGCTTCCAATGAAGTATTTGTTGCAAGGGCTGCCTTGCATGCGTGGGAAGAACCGCCGTTATCCGGTAAAAATGGATCGGGTACGGTGTTCTTTGCGCACTGCACCCTCGGCTGTGTCTTCTGCCAGAACCGCACCATCAGCCGCCATACCGATACCGGACGGCGTGTCGATGCCGGAAGACTGTCCGAGATCTTTTTGGAATTGCAGGGGAAGGGGGCGCACAATATCAATCTGGTGACGGCGACCCATTATGTACCCGTCGTCTGTGACGCCCTGCAGCGGGCAAAGGATCAGGGACTGACCATCCCCGTCGTGTACAACAACGGCGGCTATGAGGTCGTCGATACCCTGCGTATGCTGGAGGGTCTGGTCGATATCTACTTACCTGACTTCAAGTATTACAGCACCTACTATGCACAGATGTATTCGCGCACGGCGGATTATCCCGATATCGCAAAGGAAGCCATTGCAGAAATGGTGCGCCAGACCGGAAAGCCCTGTTTTGATCAGGCGCACATGCTGACGCGCGGCACGATCATTCGGCATTTGATGCTCCCAAGTCTGGGTTCGGACACCGCGCAGATCCTGCGCTATATTGCAGAGCACTGGGGTGACCGTGTACTGGTCAGCCTCATGCGCCAGTATACACCGTTCGGAATGGAAAATCATCCTGAGATCAACCGCAAGCTGACTGAGGAGGAGTACGAGGAAGCCGCCGAACAGTTCCGATCTCTGGGGCTGTCCGGTTTCCTGCAAGATGGCGAATCCATCAGTGAGAGCTTTATTCCGGAATTCAACGGGGAAGGAGTTTGACGGAGCTATGAATGGGTTGCTGGTATACGATGCGGCTGCGCTGCTTGGGATCGCTGCGCTGTGCATGCTCCTTTATGGGGTGCACAAAAGCAATTTGGGAAAAGGGGTCAAAATGGCAGTCACGATCCTTGCAGGTGTATGTATCACAGCATTGCTGCTCAGTATCCTGTTCCTGCACGCAATTTCAGTCGGTATCATCGGGCTTGTGCCTGAATGATGCAAAAAAAGTCCCTCGATGCAGATACATCGGGGGACTTTTGCGTTTATTGGACAGCTTGTGCGGCGATCACATCACTCATGTTATAAAGGCGCGGCGCAGTCTGTGCGGCAAGGAACACCGCCGCATTGACGGCACCTGTTGCGAATACCTCGCGCGAATGGGCAGAGTGCTTGATCTCGATGACCTCATCCCGACCGCAGAACAGCACGCTGTGCTCGCCTACGATCGTACCACCACGGATGGCGTGGATGCCGATCTCGTGCGCCGGACGCGTCTCACGGCGTTCATGGCGGTCGTAGGTGTATTCTGCCTCATAGGGCAGGGCTTCGGAAACCGCGTCCGCAAGCATGAGCGCAGTCCCGCTCGGCGCGTCCAGCTTCTGATTGTGGTGCGCTTCCACGATCTCGACGTTATAGTCTGCACCCAGAACCGAGGCGCATTTGCGCAGCAGCTCCATCATCAGGTTGATGCCAATGGACATATTGCCCGAACGGAAGACGGGGATCTCACGCGCGGCCTTGTCGATCGCGGCAAGCTGATCGGCAGAATGACCGGTCGTACAGATCACAACGGGCAGCTTGCGCGATGTGCAGTATGCAAGCAGCTCCTCGGTGACGGCGGCGTTGGAAAAGTCGATCACAACGTCACAATCTCCGGTAAAGTCTGCCGCGTGTGCATAGACCGGATAGGTGGACAGCTGTACGGCGTTGAGATCCAGTCCTGCGGTGATCTCGATCTCGGACTTCGCCGCACAGATCTCCGTGATGGCGCGTCCCATACGGCCGTTACAGCCGGAAAGCAGGATCTTTGTCATGGTCTCGTGTCTCCTTTCCCTCAGATATGGCAGTCCATACGGGTCAGCTCAGACTGGATCAGTGCCGCGTGCTCCGGTGTCACCTCGACGAGCGGGAGGCGCAGGGCCCCTACGTTCCAGCCGAGCTGCTCCATTGCCTTCTTGACCGGAATGGGGTTGACCTCACAGAACAGTGCGTTCATCAGGGGCAGATAGTCCAGCTGGAGCTTGCGCGCTTCCTCGAACTTACCCTCGAGGCACAGCTGGGTCAGCTGGTGGGTCTCTGCCGGTGCAACATTGGACAGGACGGAAATGACACCCTTGCCGCCCATTGCCATGAGGGGCAGGATCTGATCGTCATTTCCCGACCAGAAGTTCAGTTCATCGCCGCAGAGCTGCATGGCTTCTGCCAGCAGGGAGAAGTTGCCGCTTGCTTCCTTGGTGCCGTTGATGTTCGGATGCTTGGACAGGGCATGATAGGTCTCGGCGGTAAAGGAAATACCGGTACGGCTTGGTACGTTGTACAGAATGATCGGGCAGTCCGAGCAGTCCGCGATCGCATTGAAATGCGCGATGAGACCGCGCTGGGACGTCTTGTTATAGTATGGGGTGACGGACAGCACGGCATCAGCACCGGACTTGTGCGCCTCGCGCGTCAGCTCGATCGCAGCGGCGGTGTCGTTGGAGCCTGCACCTGCAATGAGCGGCACACGGCCTGCAACATAGGAACAGCCGAAATCGACGACCTCTGCGTGCTCCGCCAGCGTCATGGTCGCAGATTCACCGGTCGTGCCTGCAATGATGATGGCATCCGTTCCGTGCGCGATCTGGTGATCGATGATCTGCTTGAATACCTCGTAGTCGACTTCCCCTGTGTTCTTGAATGGGGTGATGATGGCAACGCCTGCACCCGTAAAAATTGGCTTCTTCATAGTGGTTCCTCCAGTCAGTCGATGTAGCCCTCTGCACATAGCAGCTCTGCCATGAGTACCGCGCCGCCGGCTGCACCGCGCAGGGTGTTATGTGACAGGCTTACAAACTTATAATCAAATACACTGTCTTCCCGCAGTCGGCCGATGGAAACCCCCATGCCGCCTTCCAGATCGCGGTCGAGTCTGGTCTGCGGGCGATCGTCTTCTTCAAAATAGGTCAGGAAGTGTTCTGGTGCGGACGGGAGCTTGAGCTCCTGCGCACGGCCTGCAAAGGTACGCCACTTCTCGATGATGGCCGCCTTGTCTGCCTTGTCACGCAGCTTTACGAATACCGCCGCCATGTGGCCGTCAGACACGGGCACGCGCAGGCACTGTGCCGTGATCTTGGGAGAAACGGCAGATACGATGCGGTCGCCCTCGATGTGCCCCCAGACCTTCATCGGCTCGACCTCGGACTTTTCTTCCTCGCCGCCGATGAACGGGATCACATTGTCGGTCATCTCCGGCCAAGTGTCGAAGGTCTTGCCTGCGCCGGAGATCGCCTGATAGGTACATACAGCGGCTTCCTCTACGCCCAGATCCCAGATGGCACTGAGCGCCGGAACATAGCTCTGGATGGAGCAGTTGGATTTCACGGCGATGAAGCCACGCTTGGTGCCCAGACGCTTTCTCTGCGATGCGATGATCTTTGCGTGATCGGCGTTGACCTCCGGAATGATCATGGGGACATCCGGTGTCAGGCGATGCGCGCTGTTGTTCGAGATGACCGGACACTCCAGCTTTGCATAGCGTTCCTCCAGCGCGCGGATCTCGTCCTTCGGCATATCAACGGCACAGAAGATGAAATCCACCTTGGAAGCGAGTGCTTCCGCGTCTGCGGTCGCGTCGAACAGCACCAGATCCTTCATGCTTTCCGGAATGGGCTGCTGCATCTTCCAGCGGCCCTCGACCGCCTCGGCATAGGTTTTTCCGCGGTTGCGTCCGCTTGCCGCGAGTGCGGTTACATGGAACCAAGGGTGCTTTTCCAAAAGGAGCGAAAAACGCTGGCCGACCATGCCGGTCGCGCCCACAATGCCCACTTGATATTGCTTCATAATGACAGATCCTCCTACGTTGCTTATCACCATGTAAAGGAAACCTTCCACAGAGAAGAAAAAAACCGGTTGAAAAACCGGTATGGACTAACTATAATGGAAAGACAGGAAGTATGTACTTTCCACCAAGGATAGCGCTCCACCGGCATACCTCGTATGCAGTGACAGACGGGCAGATCTTCTCCGTACCGTCCAGGGCTGCCGCGCCGTAATGCTGGCTGACCTTCGGCAGTGGTCCCTTTTTCGTGTGGTCATGGGGGTTACGGCCCCTCACAGACGATACTGATGAACACCGCGCCTCTATCTGAAAGGATTTTCTTTTGTCAGGTAAAGTATATAATACATTGTCTTTATTCTATTGCAAGGGATACCGTTTGTCAAGAGAGCAGAGCACAAAAAGAGAAAGGAAGGAAAACGCAGGATGAAACGACAACTTTGCGCCATAGGGACAGCACTTTTGCTTTCTCTGGGGATTTCGGCAAAAGCGGCGGGGCCCGACCGCCTGCGCGTCGGGCTGGCATACGGCAGCAGCGCGCTCAGTGCGGCACAGCTGCAAAATACCGGAGGCTATGCACTCGGCACGATGGGAGCAGACGGCTTTACAGAGGCGCAGCGCGTATCCAACCCCAAGCTGACCCTTGTGCCCTTTGGCAGCGGCATTGCCGCCAAGGATACGGAATCGGGCGCGGTGCTGTATCAGACAGATGCCCCCATCCTTGCCATTCGCCCCCAAGGGGATCTCACATGGTTCCAGAAATATCAATATCGGGGCAGCTTTGTCTGTCAGCTGGTGGGCGGCAAGCTGACCCTCATCAATGAAATCCCGCTGGAGGAATATATCAAGGGCGTCATTCCCTATGAGATGTCCGCCAGCTGGCACAGGGAAGCACTCAAGGCACAGGCAGTCTGTGCCCGTTCCTATGCGGTGGGGCAGGGCGCACGCCATAAAAAGCATGGGTTCGATGTGTGCAATACCACACACTGTCAGGTATACCACGGCGTGGGACGCGGTACGGCGAACTCCGACGCCGCGGTGGACGAGACGCGCGGACAGTATCTCTATGAGGGCGAGAAAAAGGTGGTCGGCTACTTCTTTTCCTCGGACGGCGGCGCGACGGAATCTGCGGAAAACGTATGGGGCGGCAGCTATGCCTATCTGAGAGGGAAGAACGATCCCTACGAAAAGACGGAAAGCGTTTTGAATGGCATCTGGAGCAAGACCCTGACCGCCGCGGAGATCGGACAGAAGCTCAATGCATCCGGTCGCAAGATCGGACCGGTCAAGTCCCTGCAAGTGACCAGACGCACGGAGATGGGCAATGTGAACGAGCTGACCATTACGGACACGAGCGGGAAAACCGTGGTGCTCACAAAGGAGCCCTGCCGTACCGTGCTGGGACTGAACAGCATACGCTATCAGATCAACGGACAAGGCTCACTCGCGGGGAGCGGACAGACGGAAGCACCACCGGCGCAGGGCAATGGCACGATAGCGGTCACCGGGAAGCTTGTTTCGGACGGTACGTTCTACACCATACAGGGAAAAGACACGGTATCGAACATTGGTTCGGTTGCCGGAAAAACCGCACTGACGGCATCCGGCAAGGAGACCCTGAGCGGTCCTTCATCTGCACCGCGTCCAGCCAACGGACAGAACAACACCGCCGATCCGGTCGTGTCTGCGGATCAGTATACCTTCTCGGGCAGAGGCTGGGGGCACAGCGTGGGCATGAGCCAGTACGGCGCGAAAGCCATGGCAGAACAGGGCAAAACCTACAAGGATATCTTGCAGTTTTATTATACGGGTATCACCGTCAAGTGAGACCATAAAACCATACAAAGGGAGGAAGCCAGACACTTCTGGCAGATACAATGAAAAAAAGCGACTTTTACTTTGATTTACCCGAACACCTCATTGCACAGCACCCGATGGAGCAGCGCGATCAGTCGCGTATGCTCGTTATGGATCGGGCGACAGGGGCGTTGTCTCACAAGCATTTCCATGACCTCATCGATTATCTCAAACCGGGAGACTGTCTCGTGATGAACAATTCCCGTGTCATTCCGGCACGTCTCATGGGACAGGCGGAGGGGCGCACGACTCCGATCGAGGTCGTCCTGCTGACCGATCACGGGGATGGTGTCTGGGAATGTCTGACCCGTCCGGGAAAGAAAACACGCGAGGGAGTCAAGCTGTCCTTTGGCGATGGTCTGCTCACCGGCGTGGTGGAGTCGGTCAATCCCGCAGACGGCAACCGCATGATCCGCTTCCAGTACGAGGGCGTATTCCTCGAGATCCTCGATCGGCTGGGCACGATGCCCCTGCCGCCCTACATCAAGGAAAAGCTGGACGACCCCGAACGCTATCAGACGGTGTATTCCAAGACGCCCGGCTCGGCGGCAGCACCGACCGCCGGACTGCACTTTACACCGGAGCTGCTGGACAGGATCCGTGCAAAGGGGGTCAAGACTGCGTTCGTGACCCTGCATGTCGGATTGGGTACGTTCCGCCCTGTCAAGGAGGAGGAGATCACCGACCATATCATGCACTCGGAATTCTATACGATGGACGAGGAGACCGCGCGCATCATCAATGAGACCCGACAGGCAGGACACGATGTATTTGCCGTGGGTACGACCGCCTGCCGCACGCTGGAGACCATCGCACAGCCCGACGGCACGGTGGCTGCAAAGTCCGGCTGGACGGATATTTTCATTTATCCGGGCTATACCTTCAAGTGTGTCGATCATCTCATTACGAACTTCCATCTGCCCGAAAGCACGCTCATGATGCTCATTTCGGCGTTTGCAGGCCGCGAGCGGGTGCTGGATATGTACAAGACCGCAGTAGAAAACGAATATCGCTTCTTCTCCTTTGGAGACAGTACGTTATTTTTATAAATCATACGCACAGAAAGGAAAGATTATGAACGTAGGTACGTTTGAACTCAAAAAAACCGAGGGACGCGCAAGACGCGGCGCATTCATGACGGCGCACGGTCTGGTACAGACCCCTGTATTCATGAATGTGGGCACAGCAGGTGCGATCAAGGGCGCAGTCGATGCCTTCGACCTCAAGGAGCTTGGCTGTCAGGTGGAGCTGTCCAACACCTATCATCTGCATGTCCGTCCGGGTGACGCGATCGTAAAGCAGATGGGCGGTCTGCATAAATTCATGCGCTGGGACGGCCCGATGCTGACAGACAGCGGCGGATTTCAGGTGTTCTCTCTGGCATCCTTGCGCAAGATCCGCGAGGAGGGTGTGACCTTCAATTCCCATGTGGATGGACGCAAGATCTTCATGGGGCCGGAGGAGAGTATGCGCATCCAGTCCAACCTTGGATCGGATATCGCAATGGCATTCGATGAGTGCATCGAAAATCCGGCGACCCGTGAATATGTCAAGGCGTCCTGTGACCGTACCGTGCGCTGGCTCGTGCGCTGTAAGAATGAAATGGAACGGCTCAATGCCCTGCCGGATACCGTGAACCCGCAGCAGATGCTCTTTGGCATCAATCAGGGCGGCACATACGATGATCTGCGCATCGAGCACATGGAGGAGATCGCAAAGCTCGATCTGCCCGGTTATGCGATCGGCGGTCTGGCAGTCGGAGAGAGTACAGAGGTCATGTATCACATTCTCGATGTCGTACTGCCCCATGCACCTGAGCACAAGCCGCGTTATCTCATGGGCGTCGGTACACCGTCCAATATCATCGAGGGTGTCGCACGCGGTATCGACTTCTTTGACTGTGTCATGCCGACCCGTAATGCACGTCACGGGCATTTGTTCACTTGGAACGGTATCATGAATATCCATAATGCCAAGTACCAGACAGATGAACTGCCCATCGAGGAGGGCTGCCAGTGTCCGACCTGTCAGAAGTTCTCCCGTGCCTATGTGCGCCATCTGCTCAAGGCAGGAGAGATGCTGTCCCAGCGACTGCTCGTACAGCATAACCTGTGGTTCTATAACAATCTCATGGTCAAGATCCGTGAGGCACTCGATGAAGGCAGATTCGAGGAATTCCGTGCAGAGTACAGTGAGAAGCTGGCAAAGAGGATCTAAAATATTCGTTGTGGGAGGGAGCGCCGCCATGCGCTCTCTTTTCTTTTGGTCTTTTTCCTGCGTCCTGTCCATAAACTGAAAGCGATTAGGATAGGGGGGCGTGCCCATGCGCAAGTACGATAATTTTATGAACCGGCTCATGCTGCTGTGCTTTTCCAATATTGGGCTACAGCTGTTGGGCTTTGTATACCGTATCTTTCTGAGCCGCTTTGCAGGTGCGGAAGGGTTAGGCGTGTATCGGCTGGCGTATTCGGCATATATCGTCATTCATGCGGCGGCACTTTCCGGTGTTACTATGGCATGTACCCGTTTGTCTGCGGAGTGGAGCGCACAGGGCAAGACCGGATCCGTGCGTCTTTTGGTGCGCCGCGCCTTTCGGACGTTTACGGTATTCTTTCTTGTGGCAGGTTCCGTGCTGCTCGTGTTCCGCGACTGGATCGGCGGCAGTATTCTGGGCGATCATCGGACGGTCGATGCCATGCCCTTTATGCTGATATGTATTGCGCTGACTGGTATTGAAAACGTGCTCAAGTCCACCATGATCGGTCTCAACCGTGTGGACAATGCCGCTGCAAGCGAGCTGACCGAACAGATCGTCCGCATCGGGGCGACCATTTTACTCCTCTCTTTTGAGCAGACCGAGGATCTGGGACGCATTGCCGTACTCATTTTCCTTGGGATGTCCATCAGTGAGTGTGTCAGTGCCTTTCTGATGGTACGCATGTATCGTGGGATGCATCTGCCCAAGGCCTGTCCGCCGCCTGTGGATGCAGATCCCTTTTGGAAGATCGTACTGCCTGTCTCGCTCTCTGCGCTTCTCGCCAATGGCATTGCATCTGCCGGTGCGGTCGTTTTGCCTGCCCGTCTGATGGCGTCTGGATTGTCCCAGACGGAAGCCCTTTCCGAGCTTGGGATCGTTTCGGGCATTGCATCGCCGATTATGCTCCTGCCCATTGCGCTTCTGTCCTCGCTCTGCACGGTTGCCATGCCACAGGCAAGCCGGTATGCTTCGCTGCATGATCGCAGGCTCTTGCAGCACTTTACCTCTCAGAGCCTGTTTGCGACGGGGATCGTCGGGATCCCGGCGACGGCACTGCTGCTGCCGCTTGCGCCTGTGATCGCGCGCTTGTTCTTCTATCGCGCTGTGCCGAGCGGGTACTTTTGGCTCATCGGTATTTCTGCGATCGTGTGCTATTATCAGATGATCACAGCGTCGCTGTTGAACGGTATCGGGAAGCAGCAGTTTGCGGTGATGACTGCTTTATCGGGGGAGGCGTTGCAGCTTGTTTTGGTTTATGTGCTTGCAGGAGAGCCGCACCTGCGCGTGTATGGGTTTCTCATTGCAGAGTGCATTGCGCCGTTATGGGTGACGCTGTGTAATCTCAGCAGGCTGGTTACCTGCAAGGCACTGGTGATCCGGTTACAGCGGTTCCTTGGCGCACCGATGCTGTGTGGATTTGCCGTCCTGCTCTGGACACGGGTGTTTTATACCTTTTTTGTGGGCTGGCTGGGGGAACAATGGGCGGCGTTGGTTTGCACGGTGGTTTGTGCAGGGGCACTCTATCTTTGTTTCCTGCGGCTGTTTGATATCAAGCTGGAGAGGTATCTTTCCGTCAAGGGACGGAGACAGCATGATTTTATGTTGTTTTACTGAGGGTGTTTTGGAAAACCGCAGGTTTTTCATTCCTCATAGGCTGATTTTGCTTTAGAAAGCAAGAGAGACCTTTTTGGGAATCCGTCCGGTTTTCCTTTCTGCAAAATAGGCTTGCTTCAAAGCAAGGGGAGAAGTGTCGCGGCCGCGCGACGGCGGTGTTTATATCCGCACAAACTGCGAAGTGTTTGGAAGTCCGTAGGATTTTCATTTCTGCTTAGAAATTTTTGCTTCAAAGCAAAGGGAGAAGTGTCGCGGCCGCGCGACGGCGGCATAAGGGCTATAACCTTGCGGTTCTTGCCCTTATGAATCCCACACTCCCTGTCCATCAGATCGACCTTGGTGCCGCCGAAAGGGTGTGAAA
>JARIAV010000098.1 GCA_029257685.1 Butyricicoccus sp. | reverse complement strand
AAAGACATGAGAGAGACTCCTTTCAGATCTGTTTGGGCGCGGCGTTCTGCAACAATCCTATGAGAAAGCCGCGTGCATCCAGTAGTGTGTTGAGATGATAATTGAATACCGTGTTGTTTTCATCGAGCGGGGGATATGGCGCTTCTCCCGCGGAGAGCGTGATGCCAAGCGCACAAAGCCGCTGGCAGCTCCTTTTGCAGGGGACGCCAAGAGTATCCATGCCGCTGAGCGTGGAGAGCGCGAGATACATCCGTTCTGCCAGCTGGTAGCAGCCTTCAAGGTAGGCGGCCTCTGCTTTGCGCTGTCTGCGGTTGGGAAAGGGCTGTTCACGGAACAGACGGATCTCATCGTGCAGGCGGCGCATTTTGGTTTCAAAAGGGGCGAGAACAGGATAATGCCCCTGCATCAGAAGTTCTGACAGCGCAGGGGGATAGCTTTCCAGATATTCCTGAAACAGACGCAGGATCAGGGCATGGTTGTTATAGGGCTTGATGACAGAATTGACGGCGAAGCCGACAGCCAGTCCGATGGAAGTGTCCAGAAATCGATTCACGGCATACGCGACCGGTGTGCCGCGGGCAGGGTCATAGAGACAGACCGAGACGAATACGATGCAGGTCAGGGGAACGGCAAAGCCGATCCGGAGGGGCTGGCAGATCGGGATGAGTAAAATAAGGCCCAGTCCGATCGCAACATAGCGGTCATTGGGGAATAAGAGGGTAAATAAACATCCAGCCAGTGCGCCGCAGGTGATCCCGGCAAGCTGTGTGGTGGCGGCTGTGATGGCGTCCGACAGGGTACGGCTCATCACAACGATCGCACCAATGGCTGCAAAGATCGGGATGGCAGAGGGACGCTGGGTATCGAGCAGCAGCGCGATGATGACAGCGAGCCCTGTTTTGACGGTGCGCAGACCGATGCGATAAGGGGGATGGGAGCGATGGGACATGAAGACCTCCTTTGGATTTTGCACATCAGGGTGTCCGGATCGACCCCTTGAAATAAGTTTATGATACTACATAAAACTGCAATAGGCAATGGCGAAACGTAAATTTACTGCATAGAACCATGGATCTGCAAATTCACATCCCGTTCATTGACTTTGCGTGTTCGATGTGATAAAGTCTATATATATGAATGTTTGAAGATGAAACACAATCATCCGATCAAATCAAACCGCTGATGAGGTGACGAACATGAAAAAGGAACTGGGTTATGGCGTAGCGCTTGCCGGTGCGCTTGCTGGTGCAGGTGCGCTTGCGGTTGCACTCATGCGCAAAAAAAAGCGTGAAGAGATCTATCATGAAGCTGAACTGAAGGCTATGAATGAGCTGGATGAAATGATGAATGAGGGCGGCGAGGATATCCTCGATTGTGATACCTGCTGCTGTGCAGAGGAATGTGCGGAAGTATGCGCTGAGACAGAGCCGCAGGAGGAAGCGGACGCCAAGGAGACAACGGAGACCGCTGAGGAGCCTCCGGCAGGATCCTGATCGTATTTGCGTATAAGCAGGCGAAGCCTTTGTGCTTGCCTGCTTTTTGCTTTTTCAGCTGTTTGGAGAAAATCGATGTAAGAGAAGGAGAAACTTTATGATCCCGTATGAAGGACGTGTATTCCGGCCGCCGTCTGAGGCATACAGCCTCATTATTCAGGTCACGATCGGATGCAGCCATAACAAATGTACCTTCTGTGATATGTACAAGGAGAAAGCGTTCCGCATCCGCAAGCTCGAGGAGATCAAGAACGATTTTGCCATCGCCCGCCGCGCCTATCGCCATGTCGAGCGTATCTTTCTGGCAGATGGGGATGCACTCATGTGTCAGACCGAGCACATGGCAGAGATCCTGCGCCATATCCGCGCGACTTTTCCGGAATGTGAGCGCGTGACCTGCTATGGTTCACCGGCTTCGATTTTGGTGAAAAAGCAGGAAGACCTCGATCTGCTGCATGGTCTGGGGCTGGATATGATCTATATGGGGCTGGAGTCCGGATCGGACGAGGTGCTGCGCCGCGTCAACAAGGGCGAGACAGCCGATGAGATCGTTAGTGCCGGACTGATGGTCAAGCAGGCAGGCATGAAGCTGTCTGTGACCTGTATTGCAGGGCTTGGCTCTCTGGAGCTGTCCGAGGAGCATGCCATTGCAACCGCCAACGCGCTTTCCCGTATGAAGCCGGAATATATCGGTCTGCTGACTCTGCTGTTCGATCTGCCAACACCGCTCATGGAGGACTGGAAAGCCGGTCGTTTCTATCTCATGGATCCGGTCGAGATCGCACAGGAGACCCTGACCCTGCTCACCCATATCGACTGCGAGGGCAGTGTGTTCCGTGCCAATCATGCGTCCAATTATGTCAATCTGGCTGGTACGCTCAATCGGGATCGAGAGGCCATGTGTCAGAAGCTCCGCGCAGCCTTGGAAGGACGCGTGCGCTTCAAGAATGAGGCGTTCCGTGCGCGGTGATCCACAGAAGTTGAGCGAAACAGACAGGAAAAGTTTGCATTGTTTGAGAAAAACTGGAACATTTTTTCAGATATCCATATGACAAAGCATATAAAAGGTGATATAATGAAAATAGTTGGGCATGAGGTTCAAGAAGTTCCAGAAAATACCGAGAGGGAAAGCATGGGATCGGATTGCGGTTTGTGCCCTTCTTGTGTTATAATGAAAGTGTTCGGATCGAAAGATCCCATGCATGTATATTGAAAAGTTGGATCGCGGCATCGCGCATGCCGTGGCAGTGATTTTGATTCGTTTGGAGGAGCAGCATGGATTCCATTTCGCATACTCGCGTTGCCAACCTGTTGTTGGCTCATATTGAGGCTGAAACCGGCGTTACCTTTGACACGAACGCCTTTCGCTATGGCAACCTGAAGCCCGATCTGACGGGTACATACCTCACAAAGCGGCATTACCCATCTATCATGTTTGAAGCAGTCAAGGATAAGATCCGCGCATTCTGCAAGAATTATACCATACAGGATGTCAATGG
>JARIAV010000001.1 GCA_029257685.1 Butyricicoccus sp. | reverse complement strand
AAGTGCTGACAGATGAGGTTATCGCTTTTTGCAGCCGTACCTTGATCGCTCACAAAAAATATATCCCACCGAATGATCCGGAAGATTATCTGCATTTTGTAGACCTC
Source organism: Butyricicoccus sp. (assembly GCA_029257685.1). Lineage (GTDB taxonomy): Bacteria > Bacillota > Clostridia > Oscillospirales > Butyricicoccaceae > Butyricicoccus. The sequence continues at coordinate 8,048 of JARIAV010000001.1, read as the reverse complement.
GAACAGATCCCGGAATGGGTAAAACCAGATATCGCTCTGGCCGTGCGGGAAGGATTGATCGAAGATGGCGGCATTTTACTTCCGGAACTCCCCATCAGCAGAGCGGATGCTGCATTGATGCTCTATCGGCTCTTCATGCGGCTTTATGAGGTACAGCCGATCCAAGTACAGCTGTCTGCGCCATCGGATCGTTCCACGGATGCGGTTGGCGTCGGGATCATGGTTTGTGTTGGTGTGGCGATCGCAGCCGGCGTTGTATTCTGGAAGAAACGAAAACGAGAAGGATCATAAAATGTATCCGAAAGCGATTCAAACGAAAATTGGATAAAAAGTGATAAAACCCGAAAGAAGACACGGAAAACCGTTCTGATTTCGGGTTTTTGTTTGGGAAAATACTGCTCGAATTTGTGCGCGGCAAAGTCACAGCGTTTTGGCAGGAGAAAACAATCTGCATATTTGATCCATGGTGGAATTCGGTTGCCGAAATCTTGTATACTGGCGTCAGCAGGAAGCAGAGCCATGCTCCTGCCCGTGAAGAGCAAGGTGCTTCAAAATGCAAAAGAAAGAAGGAAAGGAATTGATGTGAGCAAGTACAACAGCGGTCATTCTTTTATCATGACCGTTGCTATTTTATTTATTTTTTGGGAACAAATCCCTTGCAAATCACGTCAGAATGGTAGATACTGACAATGGAGGGATTTCTTATGAAACAAACCGTTGCTTTTTTATTATCCGCCTCTCTGGTGTGTGGAGCATCCGTGATCCCTGCTCACGCTTTCGTACGATCTCCAGTTCATCTCGCTTCCAATGCGTCTGGAATGTGCGGAAAAACGGTACATTGGGAAGTACGCAATCAGACCCTATACATCAGCGGACAGGGGGCGATGGACGATCTTGACCTTGCAGTCAACCATGGACAGGCAAGCTATCACGATCGCATTGGTGCGTTTGACAAGGTGGTCATTGAGGAGGGCGTGACACGCATTGGGGCGCGCGCGTTCAAGGACTATGATCGCATCCAAAGCGTTACCCTGCCGGAGAGTTTGACAGAAATCGGTGCCTATGCGTTTTATAATACCGGTATCACTGGGGTCAGGCTGCCCCAAAATCTCACAACCATTGATGCATTTGCCTTTTCACACTGTCCCAAGCTCACCGCGTTCCAGCTTGCGCCGGAAAACAAAACCTTTACAGCAGACGGCGCGCGGCTGTCTCTGCGCGACCCAGACCTCATCTTGTTTGCGCCTGTGTTGGATGTACCCGATTGTGCAGGAATGTGCGGCACAAGTGCGTGGTATCGCTGTGACGGCAAGACCTTGCAGATCGAGGGAACAGGTGCAGTCACGCAAGCACCGTGGATGGCCTATGTGACCCCGTGGCAGGCAAATGAGATACAGAAAATCGAGATTGGTGCAGGCATTACCGAAATCGGGGACGAGGTTTTCTCCCGACACTATAAATGCAAAGAGGTTCACTTTGCACCGGATAGCAGATTGCAGAAAATTGGCAAGCAGTCTTTTGCGGAAAATCATGCACTGACGCAGCTTATGCTTCCGGATACCATTACACAAATTGGCTCCGGTGCATTCCTGCGGTGTCAGGCACTGGAGACGGTCAACCAACCCAAAGCACTGACCGCCTGCGCGGAGGATGCTTTCCTTGGTACAAAATTTGCAGGTTTTTCGGTGTCTGCCGCGCCGGATAGCAGCAATACAGACTGGATGTTTGCATCAAATGTCACCTCTTTTCAGCTGCCTGCCGGAAATACCGACTATATCGTAAAGGATGGCGTGCTGTTTTCCAAGGATGGAAAGACGCTGGTACGATACCCCGTCGGACGTACAGAGCATCGGTATCTTGTGCCTGATGGAACCGTGCGGCTTGCGGAACGTGCCTTTGAGGGTGCTGGAGAATTGTACTGGGTGGACTTGCCTAAAGGCTTAACACAGATCGATGCCCATGCATTTCGAAACTGCGGCAAGCTGAGTGCGATCTATTTGCCGGATACCGTGCAGACCGTGGGGGAGGGGGCATGCAAGGGCTGCATCAGCCTGACCCTTATGAGGCTTTCACACAATTTGAGACAGCTTCCCACCGAGCTCTGTGCTGACTGTGATCGCCTGACTTCGGTTGTGATCCCAGAGGGCGTGGAGTCGGTCGCGCCGCATACATTTGCACGTTGTAAGCATTTGAAGCGGATCGCGTTCCCACGCAGCCTGAAAGAAATCACAGGTGCGGCATTTTCTGCATCAGATTCCGTGGATACCGTGGTCTTTTATGGCATGGATGCAGCACTTGCAGAGGACGCACTCTTTGGCATCGGGGGCACGGACGGCGAATTTGGAACCATCGGCGCACCTTCCCAAAAGATGACCGTATACGCACCCGAAGGCGCAGCCGCGCAGACCTATGCCAAGGCGCATCAGATCCGGTTTTCGGCTTTGCCTGAGACAGCTTCCCTTGACAATCTCAAGGCGGTAGAGCCCTACCGCTCCGGACAGTTTACCGATGTTTCCGAAACGGTCTGGTATGGCGATAAGCGCACAGGCGCGATCCGAAATGCCTGCAGGCTTGGAATCATGCAGGGAAGCGGCAAGGGGAAATTTCAGCCCAATGCTTCGATCACAAGAGCAGAAGCCGTGAAAATGGCGGCTGTCTTATCTGACCGTTACCAAGGCGGTACTGGCGTTTTGGGGGCTGGAAGCGCGGTCTGGTATCATGACTTTCTAAATGCCGCCCTTGCAGGGGATATCCTTTCATGGGATACGTTTTCGTCCTACAATACACCTGCAACCCGTGCCGAGATGGCATATCTTTTTGCGCGTGCATTGCCGGAGTCTGCGCTGCCTGATAAAACTTCCCTTACAGCGCCCGATGTATCTGTATCGACCCCATATCATACCGAAATCGAGCGATTATATCGCGCAGGCGTTCTGACAGGGGATTCCGGAACGCATGCCTTTCGTCCCAATGACCCCATTACCCGCGCAGAGGCTGCCGCGATCATCGTGCGGGAAGCCCTGCCGAGCGAGCGCATTTGAAAGGAGAGCGACCCATGAAAAAGATGTTATGTGGCGTGATTACCGCCTGTTTGATGATCGGTACTGCGTCTGCTGCAACCGAACTGCAGAAAAAAGATGCAGAGTTTCTCGACCAGCTTGGACTGTTCCACGGCACGGAACAGGGCTATGAGCTCGATCGCACGATGACACGCGCAGAGGGTGCGGTCATGCTGACAAGACTGCTGGGCGGAGAGCAGGAAGCCCTGAAGGGCAGCTATCAAACACCCTTTACAGATGTACCGAACTGGGCAAAGCCCTATGTTGGCTGGCTGTATCAAAACAAGCTGACAAACGGGATCAGCAAGACAAAGTACGATCCCAATACTGCCATGCAGTTCAAACAGTATGCATGGTTTACCGGACGCGCAGCAGGGTATACGGATGCCGAGGTTGCCGCCGGAAAGACCCATCTGTCCGCGGAAAGTTATCGGCGTGAGGGAAATCAAAAGATCACGCGTGGGCAGGCGGTCGCACTTTCTATGGATACGCTCTATGATCCGGTGGCAAACGGCACACAGACGCTTGCGGAAAAGCTCATTGGGCAAGGATCCATCGACCCTGCGATCTGGAGCACGGTCAAAACTGCATTTGAACAAGCCAAGCACACCCCCACGGCACCGCCTGCCTCGGAGTCACTTTCCGGATCGTCTTGGGATGCACTGTGGAATGGAGAGGGCTATGTCGCACGGCGGCTGGTCAATGGAAAAGTTGCCGCACAAAGCAAGCTGCATTTTTCCAGTGTTTACACAGAGGGGGGATCTGCCGGCATCTTTGCGAACAAAAAAGAGAAGTTTTATTCTCTTGATCCGTTGACCCTGACCGCGACAGAGCTTTTGGATCTAACACCCTATACAAACCCCAACGGAATGACAGACTATTTTGCTGCTGTATATGGCAATCATGCAGGGAAAGCACTGCTTTGCCTTGCAAATGGAGATGGCAAAACAGCAAATCTTTATGTTTGGTCAAAAGATGCAAAGCTGCAAAAACTGGGAGACCCTTTCCTGTGGCGGCAGGAAGCGACCGTGTCTGCTGAGACAGCGCACGATCGAGCCTATTTTGGCGGCAACTATGGCATCGTATCGATTTCCGAAAAAGGAGAGGTACAGATCATCTCTCAAAAGCCGAACCACTGGATGAAGCCGTTCGGCTCTGCGCTGTATTTTATTGCAAGGGATCCCGATGTCTGGCAGGAGGATATCCGGATGCAGGGCGGCGCAACAATACAGAAATGGGATGGCGAGCGGGTCAGCACTGCCCTTGCGGTCAAAACCGGCTTTCCTGTGCGTTTCGGTGAAGTGAAATCGGTATCCGGCAGTCAGGTCACCGCCTGCGCAACGGCAGAATGGTACAGCGGTCCAACGCCGACCCTGTCGTATGCCCTGACATTCGTTGGAGACGCAGAAGGCGCAAAACTTACAGATGCAGGCGATACGGATATTATTCCAGATAATATTGAGAAAAAGGTATCAAAAGATGTTGTGCTTTCATGGTGGGATCAAAAATTGTTTGGTTCATCTTCTGGAAGCAGTGGAACCCAACCGGCTCCCGATCGACCGGTACCCGATCGCTCCGGCACACTGAAACCGGAAATTGGAAAACGTCAAATCATACGCATCACACCAGACAAGAAAGAAGAAGTTTACTTGAATTATGAGAAATTGCTGGAAAGCGATCCGCATAGTATCGAGATTTTTTCTTATGATGGAAAAACCGCTGTTTTCAAAGCGTATTTTACCTATATGCATGCAAAAGGAGATATAGTGACTGGGATTATACATACACTTGCACAGATGGATATTTGAATTGTATCGATTATTCAGATAGTGGAAGTCCTTATTTTGGCGGCATTACAAAAGCACAGGCAGTTGAAAAGGAAAATGCACGACTCCAGAAACTCTATAAGGGCGTATGAATGAAACACAGCCGATTTACAGGTTTGCCGGATAAGGGGTTATGATTTCTTTTGATTTTACGCTTGTTTCAGCTTCTGGTGCAGCGGGTTGGTTGCATGCTTCCGGATATTGCTAATATTTTCACAAATTATGCAAATCCTCTCTTGCTATTTTGTCGGAATATGTTACAATATGAAATATGTTATGATATATCATATTTATATGTGGGTGAGCTGCATTCTACAACATAAATGGGATCATGTTGTATGCCACCTATCCGACTCTTGTTCGATCAAGGAAAGAAGGGGAAAATATGATTGCATAGTATAGAACTTTTTTCTGAATCGGAAGTGTATCTGCAAGGTTTGCAGACAACAGAAAATCTATAACACCATAGATTGAAATCAGCACGTCTTGTAATAAAATTCTGTTTGGGATGTCTCTCAAAAAGAAATCGACCGATTTTTCGCAGTATCTGCGCGCCTGTAAGGCAAAAATACAGCAGATGCCATCAGTGCAGAAAAGACGGGGATTTCGGCTGTTCAGATAGCCCTATAGGCGGCTGAAACTTTATAAAAAAGCAGTTTTTTATTAAGAGAGGTTAAAAATATGAACATGAAATCCAAAATGCATGAAAATATTTTCAGAAAAAAACTGACTGTCAATATTGCTACATTTATGGTAGTTGTTATGGTGGCGATCTATAGCGTTATTGCACTTCTTGTCTCGTATTTGACGGGGACTGCACTCGATCAGATGAAGGCAAATAACTTTCAGGCATTATCCAATAGTGCTGTATATCAAATCAAAGATTATATCAACAAATTTGAAACCTCATCCGGTGTGATTGCCCAAAATCCAACGCTGATCCATGCCGTAGCACAAGCGACCAAGGAGAATCCTGTTTCTCAACATGAAGATTTTTCCGATTTGATTCAAATCCTCCGAACATTTTCAGATAACAATAAAGAAGTTCTCAACATCGGATTCGGTGTCATGCAAGAGGATACTCTGTATACACAAGAAGGAGAAAGTCTTGGAAGCGGATTTTCTTTGAGAGAAAGTCAGATCTATGAGGCGATTGAAAAAAATGAACTCGTTGTAACAGAACCATATCTGGACACCATCACAGGAGAACTGTGTGTTTCTATTGTAGAGCCGATCCGTTCTGGAAACACTCCGGTGGGACTGCTTTTCATCGACTTGAATCTGAACTATTTTTCAGAACTTCTGGATATCCTGTCTGTTGGAAAAACCGGAAGTGCTGCGTTATACGCAGAGGATGGTACGATCATCGCTTCTGCAAATAAGGCTGCAATCGGGCAAAAGGTCAGCAAAGAGACAGGCTTTACAGGTGAAGATTTTTATGAGGAGCTCAAACAACCTTCCGGTCGGCTGATTGAGTTTTATTATAATGATGAAGCAAAAAAAGCAACACTCATTGAGGTCCCTGGGTATGGCTGGAGATTCATTTCCGGTATGTCGAAAGCAGAGTATTCAAAGGAAATCAACTTCCTTACAAGCTTTTTGTTTGTAGCGATTTTGCTCGCAACGCTCCTGATCGATATTTTGGCAGTAAGGTATATCAAAAAGAAGCTGTCTCCCATCCAGAAGATCAATTCCTATATCTTACGTCTTGCGGATGGATATATTGATTTCGATGTTGTTCAGACACAGGAAAACGAATTGGGAGAAATTGAAGATGCACTCAAACGCTGCACCGAAAACATTTCAACCTATATCACAGAAATTGATCACGTCATGTCCGATCTGTCAAAGGGCGATTTCACATCAGAAATCAACTGTGAATTTCAAGGTGATTTTCGATCGATCCAGGAATCCATCAATCGCTTCAAGGCGTTGTTTTCCCAAACAATCAATCATGTCGTTGTTGCTGCAAATCAAATTTCAGAAGGGGCAGATCAGGTTTCTCATGGTGCGCAGGCATTGGCACAGGGTGCAACTGAACAGGCCAGCAGCATAGAAGAACTATCAGCAGCGATCGCTGAGATCTCTGATAATGTGAACAGCAATGCGAGCAACTCACAAAAGGCAAATGAGCTGGCAACGGAATCCGGAACTGTGGCAGCGGAAACCTTAAAGGATATGAATGCGATGCTTTTGGCAATGAAGCAGATCTCCGTTTCTGCCGAAGATATTGGCAAGGTGATCAAAGTCATCGATGATATTACATTCCAGACCAATATCTTGTCCCTGAATGCTGCTGTTGAAGCTGCAAGAGCAGGTGTATCCGGAAAGGGATTCGCAGTTGTTGCCGATGAAGTACGAAACTTGGCACAAAAATCCTCCGAGTCTGCAAAGGAGATCGCCACTTTGATTGATGGAACCATCACTTCCGTAAAACAGGGTGAGAAAATTGCAGAGAAAACCGGTGCGGCATTCTATGGATTGACTGACAAGATTCAAGAAGTTGTCACAACTGTGGAAGATATTGCAAAGGCATCTTCAGAGCAGGCTGCCAGCATCGAGCAAATCACAGAGGGAATCGATCAGATTTCGTCTGTCGTTCAAACAAATTCGGCTACCAGCGAAGAGAGTGCAGCGGCCAGTGAGGAACTTTCCAGCCAGTCGGGCATGCTGACCTCTATGGTCAATCGATTCAAGCTCCACTCGGAAGGCTGAACGATCCGTAAGACAGAAATACGGGGCGGTGGTTGATAAATGAACCGCGTTGGAATCTATCATGAAAACGTCGTTTCCAGTGAGCGCGAGATCAAGTCCGATGTGCTCGGTATGGTGCTCTGTGAAAGCATCAACGCGGGCGGAGACCGTTGTACAGGAAGATAGCGTGCAGCTGATGGTCTATCTCGATCGGCTGTGCGGCGGCAGGATCGAGGCTTTGCCGAAGCGGTTGCGGAGCGAATGAGACAAGCCGTATAAGTGAAAAAAACCGCACCCTTTTGCGTGTTCAAAGGGTGCGGTTTTCTTGTCTGCGGTCAATATGGGCTGTCGATTCACACGATGGAGGTAAAATCCAGATCCTGTGCGCGGAAGCGGGTGAACAGCTCGATGCGCTCGCGGAAGCGTTCAGCGGCAAGGGCACATTCTGCCTGTGTCGGGTGATCCTTCA
>JARIAV010000300.1 GCA_029257685.1 Butyricicoccus sp. | reverse complement strand
TTCACACCGCTTGCAGGTCTGCCTTCCATGTGTGCGCATCTGGTCACGCCGTCTCATAAAGCTCCCTCCTTCATCAAATTATTTTTTGCAAACAGCCAATCGACTATCTTCGTTATATCATAATTTGGAGGCAAGGGCAAGTAATGTTGTCCTCTTTTTCACCATGATAAAACACCAGCCTGTACAGCATACAGACTGGTGTGGTTCTTCATTTTTCTTTTTGCCATGTTATGAATATTGTATTGTCTGCTTCTTGAGGACATCTCTTTCTTTTTTTGTTCGACAGGCTTTTCTAATGCGCAAAATTGCATATCCGGCAAAGATAACGGTATATAGCAGGATGTCCCCCCATTTTTCCTGCGCTTTCGGGAGAAAGACTGCCATAACATGCAGATAGATGAGCCCAAAGAAAGGGTACGCCAATCGCTGTATCTTCTTCCATGTACGGGTCACCATTCGCTTTCGCACAGTTTGAAAGGATGTGATCATGAGCGGAAGCATCAGCAGGAGCATCAGGATCGTAAGGATCGCTGCGATCAAATACTGTGTCTCCATTTGATCCGCGTGAAAAAACAGCTTTGGGAAATGCTTCTTTCCATAAATAAAATTATGTGTCAATGTGAGGATGCACGCTATCATAGAAATTTCACCGCGCACCTGATACAGCCTTCTGGTGATCCATCTTTTGATATCCAGCGCACCGGCATACATCACGAGAATAAACAACGCGGTAGAGAAAGCGCCGCGCTGAAACGGTGCGATGAAATGGATCGTAAACCAGCGCGGCAGGATCTCCTGCAATCCAGCCTGACCATACAGCGTGATGCCCACGCCCAAAGCAAGGGCAAGGATATAGAAAACGACCGGATATTCTTTGATCTGATCCCCCAGTCCAACGACCAGCAGCAAGGCGAGTATAAGCGAAAGCAGCAGATACATGACGACCTCCTAACAAATGATATCCGAATCCGCAAAATCTCCAGATACAGAGCTTTCCAAAAGGAGTATTCCTTAGCTTCTCGGCAGTTCAGGTTAGCAAGAGCTAACTCTTGTATGATATCAAGATTTCAGATATCTGTCAATGTTTTTCTGCTTTTATTCTTTATATCCACGCTATTTTTTCGTTCTATATACGGTTATGTATATACGGTTATGCCCCTCACTTTTTCTCTTTATCCTTGATATGAAAAACGGCGATGGACCGATATCGTTCCATCGCCGTTTGCATCATTAAAAGCATGTAATTTCAGAAAAGGAGCTCACCTCTAAATCTGCCTGTGTTGTGTCCTGTATGATTTTAGAGCCCTTGAAGCCGATCGTATACATCCCCGAAGCTTTCGCTGCCTTGATCCCATTGACTGAATCTTCAATGATGGCAACATCCTGTTTCTCCAGCCCCATACGATGTAGTGCATATAGGAAAATATCCGGCGCCGGTTTTCCGTTCTCCACCATTTCCCCTGATATGATATCATCAAAATATTCAGAAATTTGCAGTCTTTTGAGAAGATCTTCGATATATGCCCTTCTGGAAGAACTTGCAATCGTCAGGGCAAGCCCCTCTGCTTTGCATCTTTGCAAAAACTCAACCAGACCCTCCATTGGCGCGATGGTGCATTTTTTCCAATATCGATCGAAATATCCTCTTTGCCCAGCAACGAGCGCTTCCACGGTATGCGTATGCAAGGCAAATTGTTCGATAAGATCCTGACTGATTTCCTCCGCTTTTTTTCCTACCAGATACTGCACATCTGCAATACAGGTCGTTTTGTTCAAGGTCTTCAAATATGCAACAAGAGACTCCAGATAGATCACCTCAGAATCTACGATGACCCCATCACAATCAAAGATGATCCCTTTCATTTTACAGCTCCGCGCGATAAGCCTTCAGCTTAGTCATGAAGTTACGCACACGCGTTTCATCCACCGGATTTTCAAACACACCATCTACCTTGAAATGGGTTGCAATAAACGCTGCATCCGCCAGCCCAAAGATTTCTTCAATGGTGTCCACATTCACACCGGTAGACGCAAACAGAACCATTTCCGGCCACAGCTCACGACACTTCTGCATCAGCTCCATATCGATCTTCTTCCCTGCCTGTGCACCTACGATACCAAATGCGTCTGGCAGATTCATGAACTTTGCCGACTTTGCAATATCCAGCTTGTCACGTCCGCCCAATTCTGCGCTGGACTCCGGAACAATATAATGTACCATTTTGAGCTGTTCATCCAGTCCCAAATTATGTCGATGACGCAGGAACCCTCCGGGCTGACTGTTTACCACACCCATATTGCCCGAGAAGCAGCCGGCAAACTGACCACGCATAATGCTTCCGCCAATAGCTGCATTGAGTGCAATGGATGCGTCTACATCCGAAATCACGTTGGCACCATAGGGAACTTTCAGCTCGGGCTTCAGCCGACCGATCAAATACGCCATAGAAGCCAGGATCTCCTGAGAAACCTTTGTTTCATAGGGGAAGCTGAACTCATTTGAAAAGATCAGCGCATCGATCCCACCATTCTGCATGGCTCTGACATCATGCAGAGCTGCCTCATATACTTTTTCCATTCCGCCTTCTGCATCGTACAGCGGATCGGACGGCAGCGCCAAAAAATGAACCACTCCGATTGCAGCTTTTTCTGTTCCGATGACATCACTCAACCAAGTTTTTCTCATTTTATATCTCCTTCCTGATTATAAAAGACCTACAAGGCTCAAAACAACGGAAATCCCAAACAGGCCAGCCATGATCTTGAACACATTTACATTTTTCTTCAGGAACATAAACGTTCCTGTAACTGTAATAACGCTGAGCAGGCCCGGCATGATCTGATTGAGCAGATCCTGAATAACTACCACGGTTTCACCCGATGTAATGGTAAGCGGTGTGACGATATTGACGTTGTTTACCATCATAGCACCTGCAATCGTCAGACCAAGGATACTAAGACTATTTGTAATTTTCTGCATGATCGCCGGATCGGTGATCTTCGTCAAGACCTTCTGTCCCACACGATAGCCCTGTGTAAAGGTCATGATACCCATTGCCATCAGATAAATGCCGAAAATCAACGCGTATGCGATCGGACCGAATGGATTTCCTGCAACCGCCATATCCACGCCGATGGCCAACGCGATGGTTTTCACCAACCCCTGCGTAATGGTATCACCAATACCTGCGATCGGCCCCATAAGACCGAGCTTTACATTGGTAATCATATCCGGCGTCGCATTGCCGCCATTTGCATAATCTTCCTCCATCGAGCACACCATACCAGGGATAAATGCACCCCAGTTATTCTCCGTATTGAAGAATGTCAAATGACGCTTGAGGGCTTCTGCGCGTTCCTCTTTCTTTTCATACAGCCGGTTGATGATCGGGACCATTGCATGACAAAATCCCAAAGACATCAAACGCTCATACGATAAACAAGACTCTGAAGTAGATTCCCAAATCAGGAAACATCTCAGCAGATCGGATCGTCTTAATTTTTTCTTCGGTGCTTCTGTGCTCATCCTATTCTCCTCCTTCAACCAGCTTACCGATATTCAGCGTCATATACAGCATTGCACAAGCAACGCCAAGGATCGTGCAAGCAATGATATCAAAATGCAGATATGCAACGGCCAAATATCCAAACATTGCAAACGGAACAAATCTCGGCTTGTATACCGTTTTAAGCATCAAGGCAATGCCCAATGCCGGCAGCACCATGCCAACGGTATTGAGGGCCTTGTTGATAAACTCCGGCAGTGCATTCATGATCCCCTCTAAATAAGTTGCGCCAAAAAATACTGCGAGGAATGCCGGAATACCATATACCAGCACTGCAAACAGGTTTGGAAGCAGCCAGTTATAGATCCAGATCCGCTTTGTATTTCCCGATTCTACATACTTGTCTGCCATGTGCACAAACGCAACATTGACTGTCATGGTTGCATTGGAAGCCAGAAGGCCGATCGTGCCCAAAGAAACTGCCAAGGTAATACCGATTTCCGGTGTCTGATTGGAAACGATCGTAACTGCAGTTGCAATGATACCGGCATAGCACTTATCATACGAAGAAATACCACCTACCGTGACCTGCCCCATATACAGCAGCTGGATCGTACCGCCAATGATCGCGCCGGTCGTCCAGTCTCCTAACAACAATCCAGTGATGGCTCCGCTGAGTAAGGGTGCTCCGCGGATGATCCATACTAAGTACTCATTAAATACGCCGCCATTCATGGATGCCCAAATAGCGATCACAAGTGCCTTGACTATCATGTTTTCCCCTCCTATATATTGTATTGGTCCTGCATGCTTTCATTATTTATCAAACATGGTCTGTTTCTCATTGGGTGTGACCTGAAAATAAACCTTTACGCCATCTTCTTTGATCTCACGCAGGGTATCGACTTCAGCCGCACTTGCAGAAATATTCTTGAACAGCTTCTTTCGATCTGCATTGGCTCCCATGCCACCTACATTCAGCTCCCGGTGCAGTACACCCGCATCAAAAATCTGTTTTGCAACACATGGGAATTTCACAAGAACCAGTGTATTCTTTTCAGACTCATCGAATTTCTTGACATACTCTGGGATCTCCGAGGTTCCTGTGATATACAGATCAGTCTCAGCAGGCGCGACCATTTTCATGACACCTTTCACAAAATCATCCTTTGCCACGCCATCATCCACGATCCAAATCTGCGAAACATTAAAGTACTTGGCCCATGCGGTCACGATCTGTCCATGGATCAAACGGTCATCGATTCGAATAAACTTAATGCTCATTTTTTTCTTCTCCTTTGATATGTCATTTCTCAGCTATTTTATTTTTCAATGCCACGATCCCTTCATTTCCTGCAGAGATCGCAATTTCCCGCAAGCTTTCCAAATCATTCCCCTCCATCGACGAAATGGTTTGGATCACCATGCTCAAATTCATTCCGGCAATGATATCCATCTCGATCTGGTCTGCATATTGAGCATACACCTGTGAGGAGATCATAAACGGACTTCCACCAAAAAGATCTGTTAAAATCAGGATGCCTTCCTTAGATGACTGCACCGCCTGTATAATACGATCCTTATATTCTGTCAGATCGTTTCCATAGGGCAATGAGATCGTTTCCACCCCTGTAAACTCTCCCACGATCAACTGTGCAGTCTTGAGCATTTCTTTGGCCAGATCTGCATGGCTCAGCAAAAGTAACTTTACCATAAACTACCTCCCTATATTTTGCAGTTTTTCTTTCAGGTTATCGGGATCACTCCAGTCCTCACCGGAATGCCATCTTACCCAAGCATCGCTGACCGATATCGCTTGGAACGAATCACTGAAACATTCTGTGCGTATGCTATCCGCCTTACTCCCACGGCTTGACGCATTTTACATTTCTGTGTTACACTCATTCTAGATATCGCTCAACTCTCTGTCCCATGCCACCATGATTTTATACAACAGCTCGGACAGGATCCTGTTTTTCCTTGGTTCAATGGATTTCCGACGTTTTCCGAAGCCTCTCTTGTTTAAGTTGAACACAGTATATCACACCTATCACTTTTCACCAAATTTCCGATAGACCCGATACAATCAAAATGTGTGTAATGTATATTTTTTCTTATTTGTCTTTCCGTATATTGTCAAATATGCACATATATCATTTTTATCCTGTCCACATCATTTGTGCATCTAGATTGTTTGATTCCCAATTGATTTCGGCTGTATTTTCAATATTTTCGAACAAAACACAACATTCTCCCTCATATACAAATGATCCCCGTCACTTCCGGCCCCCGAAGCCATTGTGTGTTGCGATCCGCACAACTTTTACACACATCGCAAGTGATCGCCCTGTTTATCCACATACACTCCACAATTTCATCCCGATTTAACACACTATTGTCAAAGAAAAGGAGGCGCAAGGATGGAAACCCCAAGCAGCCGCAGAGATCAAATATATCACTATATCCAAGACAAAACACAACAGTTGATCCATAACAAAGCGATCGATCATCACGGGATCGATGCGCTCAGCTGTGCAATCGATCTCAAATTGGATCGTGCAAATGTTTCAAAAGAGCTCAATTATCTATGGAGAGATGGACGGATCATTAAAATACAAGGCCGTCCCGTCTACTATCTATCCTATCAAACCCTGTCCGACAACTTTCCCAATTGCTATATCCCCTCTATCATCGGTAAAAACGACTCTTTGAGCAATTATCTGAAAGAAAAGCAAAAAGTCGAAGATCACCCGATCCACAATGAGATCGATCCCTTAGACAGTCTAATCGGTTCTGATGGCAGTCTTGGAGATCTCATCTTAAAAGCAAAATCTGCGATTTCCTATCCCCCTTATGGGTTACACACGCTGATTCGCGGAAACCACGGCGTTGGAAAAACCAGATTTGCGCTTTCCATGTTCAAATATGCTGTAAAAAAAGGCTATCTTCAAAAAGAAAGCCCTTTCTGTACCCTATATTGCAGAAATTATTCAGAAGATCCTGCTCTGTTTGCCGCAGCACTCCTTGGCGAAGAAAAAAATTCTCCCAATAAAAAGTCCACAGGACTGCTAGAACGATCCTGTGGCGGTGTGCTTCTATTAGAACAGATCGAATGTCTCAATACTTCCTCTCTGAACCTGCTATCCAGCATCATCAATCAAGGCTACTACACACATCTGGGCGGCAGTGAGACCTATCCCATTGAATGTATGATGATCGGGACCGTACAAAAAGGCGATTCTCTCGCACTTGCCTGTATTGAGGAATCGATCCCCATTGTGATCGATCTGCTGGACTTGGAAGATCGTGGAATGTATGAAAAATTACAGATCATTTTAGATCTTTTTTCCAAAGAGGCCAAATCGATCGGACATCCGCTTCATGTCCACAAAGATATCATCACCTGCTTTGCCGTCATGGTATACAAAAACAACATCACCCAGCTAAGCAATGAGATCAAGATCGCATGCAGCCGTGCCTTCTTGGATATGGAACAAAACCCATACAGCAATACCGTGTATCTGAATTTTCATCACCTATCATCCTCCTTACTGGCTTCTAACCAGAGTGATGTAAAAGCAAAACCCGAGATCCTATCCATGCTATCAACTGTCAAGTCCAATTTTCTCCTGTTTGGAAAAAATGAGACTTTTCAGATTCATTCTATCTTGGAAATCAACTCAGAATATATGTTCAATTCTAAAATAGAACAATTTATAGCAGAACTGAATATCGATATCGAGCAGATCGATAACATGGAAAAATATGTACACAAAAACATTGAATACTTAAAAAAATGTGAAAAATTACAGCTTCGTGCAATCAAATCCCACATCAACCCAATTGTTTATCAGGTTGTTATCACGCATCTATTACATTTTCCCAAATACAAGTCTCTGTTGACACATGAACAGCTTCTATATGGGATCCTCATCCGTATCACGCATATTCTAAAAAAATACGAGGGCTCTTTCGCGCAGGATACGCCTTCCTCAGGGATCCATACACTCTATCCGGAAGAATTTTCTATTGGAAGCAATATCTTCAACTATTTTAATTCTATTTATAATCTTCGCATCCAAAATAAAGAGGTCGATCTTTTTGCATCCTACCTTGCGCTCTCTGCACAGCAGCTGCGTCAAACCAATGTTGCGATCCTAGTTGTATGCCATGGACTTTCCATCGCCTCTCAAATGGTCAACTTTGTAAAGGCAACGATAACCGAAGATCTCCACATCGATGCCATCGATTTCCGAGAAGGACTCGCCTTAGATGATATATTGGAGCTTACCTGTACAAAAGCACAGGCTCTCAATCAAGGTGTTGGAGTTCTGGTATGCTGTGATATGGAACCACTTACCTCTCTTGGAGATTTTATTGCACAGCAGACTGGGATCCCTTCCAAAACGATCAAATCGATCTCTCTGTCTCAGCTATTATACCTTGCGCAAAAATCTTTACGCGGCATCAATATTCTTGATTCCTTTGAAGAAGAGAGCACAGCGATCCCTTCCTCTGCCAACCATAAAATCGAAAACCAATCTTTCATTTCTAAAGTCATTCAAAAAATCATTTCTAAAACGACCTCGTTCATCGATACACAGCGTGCTGTGGATGTATTGATGTTCTGTTTACAAAAGATCCTCCAAGATCTCTCTATTCCATATAACGATGAGATCGCCACCAAATATTTGATCCACTGTGTCAATATGTTAGAGCGTGTCATCCGCAACCAACCTTGGGAATATATTCGGATCCATGCCTTTATCGAAAACAATACGACCATTTTTCATATCGTAGAAAAAAATCTGGAATATGCCTCCAATAGCTTTGACATCGTCATTCCATCTTCTGAAATCGCGTATATCACAGAGATTTTTATTGCCGCAACCTGACTTCATTTTGAATCCTCCCGCTCAAGAAAGGAACTCTCCTATGCAAAACTTCAACTATCATGGACATACCAAGCGCTGTGGACATGCCTCCGGCGAAGACGAAGCCTATGTACGCTGTGCGATCGAAAACGGTTATCGCACCATCGGATTTTCCGATCACGCGCCT
>JARIAV010000291.1 GCA_029257685.1 Butyricicoccus sp. | reverse complement strand
GCAGAGGCTTCTGCGTGATGCTGGGTCGCAACCAGCTTGAGATCGGTCTTTTCTCCATTCGCCTTTCCGCTGCCGCCCACATAGACGGTCACGGTCTCGCCAGCCTTTGCAACCTTGCCGAGCGGCTGATAGTTGGACAGCCCACCGAAGTCAAGGTGGCCATCCGCCTTACTGGAGATCTTCGTATTGACTGTGATCGCATCCCCCAGACCTTGCTGACCAAGCAGCGCACGGGCATTGTCCAGCTCTTTCAACAGACCCTTCTGGTTGGGATGGTATTCCTGGCTTTCCGGATCGAGTGTGTTGACGCGTGCTTCCAGCTGCTTGATTTCTTCCTCTGTCACGCCTTTGCGCAGCTCCAGATGGAGGTTATCTGTATAAAGCGCATCAACATCTTGCGCCAGCTGATCGTAACGATAAAACTTCATCTCGGCAATGGTGATGTTGCGCACATTCCCATTTGCAACCAGACAAAGCTGGAATCGATCAGAAGTGATCGGTTCATTGAGCCAGACAATGTAGTAGGTTTTTCCGTTGGCATCCTTTTGCGGCTGGAGATAGCTTTTTACGACTTCTATGTTACCTGTATTCTTGTCATAGTAGCGCACTGCCGCTTCTCCAGTAGTCAGCGAGTTCTTCTGACTGTCATGGATGGCAAAGCCGATCGCCTGCACCGCATATTCCTGATCCAAGGTTACCATAGGATTTGCAAAGTTCCCATAGTGATAACCAGTATCCCAGTCCTGTACCTGTGTGTAGGTAGACGGGTCATTATCCACGACCGAGAATTCTCCGCCATGATTTATGGTATTATTTGTAAATGCAACAGACTTGATATGTGCAGTTGGCTTCCCTGTTCCATTGCTTGTATTGATAAGCCCATATTTGCGCATTTCAACCAGTGTGCTGGGCACGGGGGTCGCAACATTGATGGTGGAGCTTGGGCTGGAGCCGAGGGCATTATGTCCCACCACATAGATCTGATACGGAACACCCGCTTTGAGATCAGGAATGGTATGGTGATTGGTCTTGATGTCACGGATCTCGGTATATTCCGTCTGCGCCTCCTGCTCCTTATAGAACACACTGTAAGAGGTGGTATGGCTCATCCGCTTCCATGAAACATCGATGGATTCCACGCTTCCTGTGGCTGTCACGTTCTCCGGTGCAGACGGTACGCTGTCCGGCGTCAATGTGATGGTCTGCTTGTCAGAATACGGGCTTTTCCAGTCGCCATTGACCGAGCGTACACGCACGGCATATTCCGTTCCGGTGTTCAGCTTTCCGTCATTCAGCTTTCCGATCCGACAGTTATTATCTGTGACAAATACAACCATAGACTTGCCGTCTGCCTGTACCTCGACCTCATACCCCGTAACATTGACCTGATGCTTCCACGATACGCGGAAAGATGGATCCATACCTGCGGACAGCTGAATGAGCTCAAGATCCTTAGGGATATTAAGTTCCGGTGCTGGGATACGGTTTTCCATACCGTTGACGAACTCGACCTGCGCAATATCGACCAGATTGGAACCAGAGGATTCAGTCACGGTGATCTTTACCTTCTTGACTGCAACCTGCTGTCCCAGATCGACTACGATCGAGCCATCGCTCTCGATACGTGCGGTTGCCGTCGCTCTTGCCGCATAAGGCATCGGGAATCTGGACAGGAACACAGGGCTCTCCTGTACCTGTTCATCGTTCGTGATGATCGCCTGGATCGTGCCACTTTCGGTTTCAATATCGATCTTACCACCACGGATCAGGTTTTCGCTTTTTGCCGGTGCCTTGATGACGATACCGTCGACCTTCGGTGCAGGCTTATTTTCCTCTGTGTTGATCGCCAGAGACAGCTCGATCGGGTTTGCCTTGGAGATCTCTCCCTCATTCTTGGGCTGGAACTGCACGAAGGTTTCCGTTTTTCCAGTCAGATCTTCAATGTTTCCCTCTTTCACGTTCTGGCTCTCAGGTTTGATGCTTTCTGCGCTTACCACAGACCGCACGGTCGCCTGCACATTGTCACCATAGTTCATGGTGACATACGCAAGATCAGCAACATCAACCGTGCCGTCCCCATTGAGATCATACAGGGCATCTGTCTTTCCTGCATCGATCGCGTCCATGAGTGTCTTTGCGTCCGCCTCGTTCACGGTGCCGTCGCGGTTCACATCTCCGACCGCCATAACGCCATGCTTGGCAGATCTTTCCACCAAAATGTCATTAACGCGACGGCTGTTATGCAGCTCGATCACGGTGGTCGTGTTCGCTGTGATCTCGACTTCCTGCGTATAGGCTGCAAAGCCCGCACCGGAAATACGCAGGGTATAGGTTCCCGGAACGATATCCTTCATGGAGAGCAGTGCCATCGTGCCTGCATCGTTTGCCTGCATCGTGCCAGTTTTTGTCTCTCCGCCCTTTTCCAGAGAGATAGAAAACTGTGCGTTTTTGACAGGCAGATCCAAATTCATGGACAGATCCAGAACACCGCTTCGGGCTTCAGGAAGTTCCGTCTCGCCCGCTGCCGCATAAGCGGTCGCGATGGGCTGCGAAATGATGGCAGACGCCATCAGGATCGAATAGATCTTTTTGGACACATCGTTTTTCTTCATCATAATCCTCACTTCGTTCATTTTTATCTCCATACCCAAAAATATGGAATATGCATGGAATGCGGTTTTTATACGAAACTGGTCCAGTTCCGCGCATAACCAAACCATGCGGTATTTTGTATATCGAAGCCTTGCATGAAAAATTTTCCTCATGCAAATCCTTCTGTTTTTTATTTTACCATACAATCAACAATACAATCAATATCTATCCTTATTTTTTCTTGTCTTTTTTTAGTTGATATATCAACATTTATTTCTTGTTTCTTATTTTAACAGCAGTCCATTTCTCCTTCATGTTCTTTATATTTTTTGGTTTGTTCTTTCATATTTGAGAAATCCTTTGATTTTCTTAGTATATTTCCTTGCAGAGTCTCCTTTATTCTGATATTTTTTTGGTTTCCAAACATTTCTATTTGTTTCCCAAAATATATTTTAATCTATAAGTTAAAATATATATTAGTGCCCCATTTTTTATAAAACCATAGCAGGTGATACTATCTGCGCACCCTTATAGTTTGTATCTGTTTTTTTCATATCACGCTTCTAATTCCCATCAAGCGCTTCTATACAGGAATTCTTTTGCGACCCTAAGATACGCACAAATAAAAACGCATATTTATAATATTTTTTGTATATAATATGTATTCACTCTCTTACTTATTATCGCGCGAGACCTCCTTCCCTGCACATCCGTCCACTGTGTCCATTCCTCTATGCAGCTCGCCTCTTTTTTAGAATGATGTGATACACTTTCTTTTGGTGTATAATCTTGCGAAAAATTTCACAATCCATTGACATCCTCCTATAAATCTGAAATAATGAGAAT
>JARIAV010000284.1 GCA_029257685.1 Butyricicoccus sp. | reverse complement strand
GATGTAGCATCGGAAAAACAGAGGGAGCAATATACAGCACCCCATGTGGAGATCGTGAAAAAGATCCATCACAGCCTGACTTCTGATTTGCAGACACGCCATACGATCGATGAGCTGTCCAAGACGTTTTTGATCAATACAGCAACGCTGAAAGCGACATTCAAGGGGATCTATGGACAGCCGATCGGAAGCTATATGAAGGCGTATCGGATGAGGCACGCGGCTGCACTGCTCAGACAAACCCGAAAATCCATCGCTGAGATCGCAAATGATGTTGGATACCACAATCAGAGTAAATTCGCCGCAGCATTTCGCGAGATCATGCACATATCTCCGGCGGAATATCGCAGGGAAAATACGGGGGATAGTGCAGTATCCATTGCATCTACAATGGAAAAGTGATAAAATCTTGGACATAGATGCAGATCGCATATAAGTGATAGAACCGTGCAGCTATCATGTGAGATCGTTCGGTATGTGGGGGATACCTGAGAGAGGTGATTTTATGGAGAAACGCAACGAAGTATGGCTCCATGCAAAGCCAGTAGATTGCGACAGTTGCATGGAGTAAAATAGTCGCAAATGAAATATGCTGGCTTTGCCACTTGATACCATCATCAAGGAGGAAGCCTGCATGAAATATATCAACGCAAA
This sequence comes from Butyricicoccus sp., assembly GCA_029257685.1. GTDB lineage: Bacteria > Bacillota > Clostridia > Oscillospirales > Butyricicoccaceae > Butyricicoccus. Next base: position 3,379 of record JARIAV010000284.1, on the reverse strand, counting down.
AGAATTATTGCCCGATACACTTGTGCAAGAATTACAGCAGTATATTCAAGGCGTGTATCTTTATGTACCAGTTGACCCAGCAAAACAAAAGCATTGGGGTGAAATATCTGGTTACAGACAGGAATTAAATAAGCGGAATCGTCAGATCACAGAGGAATATCGAAAGGGAGAATCTATGGAGCATTTGGCACAGCGATATTGTCTATCTGTCTCTGCCATACGAAAGATTATCTACCAGAAATAATTATGAGGAGCTGCCTGCTGGCAGCTCCTCGTCTGTTGTATGAATTGATTCTGTATCGTATTGTGTATAGAAAAAATTCGGCATTAGTTGTATGATGAAAATAAGAAATCAGTCAGAATAGGGAGCAGATAAAGTATGTGTACACGATTCGTTTATCATGGTAATGATATCATTACAGGGTTCAATTTTGATATAGATCTTGCGGTCTGGGATCATAAAGTCATCAAAGAAAAAGATCGCTTTTATATTGGAATCCTGCGTCCGGACGGAATCCGCCATTCCTATCATGGGGTGAATCGCAATGGCAATGTGGGAACTTTACTATATGTGCACGGAAATCCGCAAGGTACGTATCGAAGTGGGGCAGATTTTATAACGATTGCAGATTTGACAGAGCAATTTATTCGGGCAGAAATTACCTTTGATGAAGCAGTCCATATCGTAGAAACAAAGTATATTGTCTATGCTCCAGATGCAACGATGCAGGCGATGCTATCTGATGCGCAAGGACGCGTGCTGATCGTGGAACCAGGAATTGGTTACCGACAAGAAAACAAGAGATATTCGCTGATGACCAACGATTCCTTGCTTGATCCAGATTGTACAAGATCCTTTATGGTGCCTGGAGATGACCGTTATGAAAGGGCAATCAGCTTGCTGGATCAATATGGATCACAATTTTCTGTTTCAGATGCCTTTTCCGTTCTGCGGGCGGTTCGTCAGGAGGGAAAATGGGCAAGCAGAGTTTCTTTTGTCTACTCTGTAAGGGAACGGAGCGTTTTCTGTGTGGAAAATAATCGCTTCGACCATGTTGTAAGGTACGAATTTGGGTGAGAATGTGGAGAGCCATAAATAATTTTTGGGTGATAAATGGTAATAGAAAAGCAGAGAGTGGCAGGAGCCGCTCTCTGCTTTTTGTTGACATCACAGCCGCACCAATGCGAGGTGTTCGTGTAATGTCCATTTGGTGGAGACGAGGGGAATTGAACCCCTGTCCGAAAGCACATCCACAAGGATCTCTCCGGGCGCAGTTTGTCCATTCACATTCCTGCCACAGTGCGCCGACAAACAGGCTCACTGCTTTCGTAGAGTCATTTTACATGACGGGCGCAACTCTTAACCCGTACACGTTCACCGCTAATCGACGCCATACATCCGAGCCGCGGTACTCTCGGAGATGACGGGCCAGCCGTAATTAGGCAGCCAAAAGAGTAGTATTGTTGTTGTTTAATTTATAAACAAGTTGAGGCTTTTTAGGCAGCGTCCTCACTGCCGCCCGCTATCCCGGCTTCAGCACCCCCGTCGAAGCCTTTACGTCCCCGTATCGGCTGACAGAACGGTGATTACCGGTTTCTGCTTTTCATCACACGGTCGATCTCGCGGTTTGCGTCACGCTTTGCGATGCTGTCGCGCTTGTCGTGGAGCTTTTTGCCGCGGCAAAGACCGATTTCGATCTTTACGCGAGAATTGCGGAAGTACACACTCAAGGGAATGAGGGTGTATCCATCCTGCTTGGTTTTTCCGAACAGGGAAAGGATCTCTTTTTTGTGCATCAAGAGACGACGGCGGCGCATAGGGTCTTTATTAAAGATGTTGCCCTTTTCGTATGGGCTGATATGCATACCCACAACAAAAAGCTCACCATCTTTGAAAGAACAATATGCGTCCTTGAGATTCACCTGACCCAACCGGATCGACTTGACTTCCGTTCCGACAAGCTCGATGCCTGCCTCGAATTTCTCATCGACAAAGTAGTCGTGCCACGCTTTTTTATTGGAAGTGACCTGCTTGATCCCTTTTTGAATTGCCATGACAAGACTCCTTTCGTGTGGTGTGTTATTATGATATCACACAAGTGAAACCCTGTAAAGAGACATTTGTGTTACAGTTTATGAGAAAAAGACAGGAATATGTAAATTTGCGATGAAATTTCGAAGCGAGTTCATATTTAATTTAGAAAAACGCGATGTCAGGGAAAAAATGGAAGCATACATAGATAGAGGATAGGCTGATGGATCAAATAGAGGAACAGACTGTGCTGTCCCAGCCATGCGAGCGGGCGGCAGTGGGATCTGCGCATCCATTCAGGCAGAGAAAAGAAACCGAGGAAATAGCCTGCAAGGAATAAAAACAGGTTTGGGAAAAGAGGAAAGTAATCGGATGAATAGAAATCCGGAGAGGGGAGACCGATGGGAGAAAGCCAGTAAAAGGCATACCATTTGCCTGGCAGGGCAATCTGCATGGGGCCGAATCCCAGATAGTGATAGGGGAGCCGGTAGGTCAGGAGAAACAGAAAGAGACAAAGAGTCAGTCCGAAGATAGGAGAGATCCGAGAAAGAATGGGGCGCAGCAGGAAATAACAGAGGAAGCAAAGCGTCATACAGTGCAGGATCCCAAATACAACCAGCGTTTGTGTGCCGGTAAACCAGGTGACAAGAGAAATCAGCAGCGCACAGCCGGCCAATAATAGTGTATGACGAACCAAACGCCGTGTGAAATGGATACAAAGACCTGCCAGAAGCAGGAAAACACCGCATATAGAAAACTGCCAGATCCGCGCACCGAATGTATCATACCATGAAAGCTCGATATGCATGAGGTTGTCCAGATTCCAGCAAAGATGATATACGATCATACTGAGTAAAGAGAATCCGCGCAGCTCGTCCAAAAAGAGGTAGCGTCGTTGTGGATCGGGCTTGAAACAGATATTTTGTTTGGATGCGTACAAAATCATCACCTCGCTATCATAAGTATACTATAGGATGGGAAATGTGTTAAGAAAATAGAGAAGAAATTGGGGGAAAGAAAATGGATAAAATGTGAGAAAAGGTGTTGACAAGCTGGTTAGAACATGATATTATAGATAAGCTGACCGCGAGGGAAGCAAAACCAAGTGAAAAGTTTGAAAAGAAGCGGCTTCCTTCAAAAAAGAAGTCGAAAAACTTTGAAAAAAGTGCTTGACAAACCAAAGACACTCTGGTAAAATAAATAAGCACTTCACCGAAAGGCGAATGTGCACTGTACCTTGTAAATTAAACAACGAAAAGCTTGAAAAACGAACCTGAAATTCTTTTGGAATGAAACCCAGAAGTAAGTCCGTGGAAGTCGTAAATCCACGAAAAATAAAACGACAAA
>JARIAV010000276.1 GCA_029257685.1 Butyricicoccus sp. | reverse complement strand
GCGGTGTATTTGAAATTCAGAAAGGGCTTGGTATCGGCTGGGATCTCACGGTACTGGATCAGGCAAAGCTGACTGCCATACTTGCAAAGCCTTGGACAACAGACGGCAGAACCTTTCGGGATCGGTGCTGGACAAACAAGAATGCGCTGGTGAATACCGTACATAAGGCACTGATTCAAGGCTTGCTGCGCGGCGATGCGCCAGAAAAGACCATTCGGACAGTTCAAAAGGCGTTCGAAACGGAACGCTATAAGGCAAGGCGGCTGGTGCATACGGAAACAAGCTATTTCACGGCGGTATCCAAAAATCAGATGTATCATGATTTGGAGATCGAACAGATCGAAATCGTGGAAACGCTCGATGCCCGTACCTGTTCCGTTTGTCAGCCGCTGGATGGTGTGGTGATCTCAAAGGCACAATATGAGCCGGGGGTCACAGTTCCGCCGTTTCATCCCAACTGCCGTGGCACGACCTGCCCGCACTTTCCGGATATGGAGGGGGAACGAGCGGCACGGCAGGAGAATGGAAAGGTGTATTATGTTCCGGCGGATATGACGTATTCAGAATGGAAAGCAGCGTTTGTGCATGATACCATAGAATGATTGACCGAGAAAGTTTTCAATGCTATAATTAAGAAAACAATCGCGCAAATGGGGGACAGAATGTGCAGACAGTAGGCAGAATTGATAGAGAGAAGTATCGCTGTATTGCAGAGATGATCCTCACAGATGAAGTGATTATAACGCCAGAACGTATTGCGCATATCGAGGAGCGCCGTGGAGAAGGATTTTATGAGAAGTATAAACCGTATTTTTCACTGATCCTGTCTGACCCGGATTATATTTTCCCCGATGATCGTGCAAACACAGCAATCGTTTGCAAGGTGATCGGAGAGGGAGAGAGTGCAATCAATCTGGTACTGCGGTTAGTCGTTGAGGGGGATGATCCCAGCTACAAGAATTCTATTTTGACAGCTGTACGAGAAAATAATAAGCGATTTGCACAGCGACTACGAAATAATACGCCAGTTTACAAAAAAATTGACACTTGAGCATATTTGGTTTATAATAAACATAGGATAAGAGAGGACTTTGAGGTGGTAAATTTCGTAGCGACCACACGCCGACGGTATGACAGGGGAAACCCGAGAGATGCGAGAGAATGCTACGCTCGCCAAAGTCCATCTGGAAAAGGGAACGGGCGAACGCCTGCTCCCTTTTCTCATGTATAAAATCAAAAATGGAGATAAACCACCTTGGAAAGACCAATGGTGGTTTTTTCATACCCTTTTTGCCGTTTTGATCCTTGTGGGCGGTAAACAGAAGGATACATTTTGAAATGGAGGGAAATGACATGACCAAAGAAAGCCTGATGGAAATGGGGCTGACAGAGGAACAGACTGCAAAGGTGCTTCAGCAGCTGGAAGGTGCGTTTGTGTCGAAGGTAGAGTTTGATACGGTAAATGCAGAGCTGAAAACGACACAGAAGAAGCATGATGCAGAGATGAAAGCATTTCGCAAAGAAAGCGCCGTAGTTGAGGCTCTGCGCAGTGCAAAGGCAATCAATCCGGAAACTGTCAAGCCGCTGCTGGCAGCCTTTCTGGAAAAGGCGGAACTGGCTGATGATGGTACCGTTCCGGGGCTGTCAGACGAAATTGATAAGCTGGTCAAGGCGGAGGACACCGGCTTTCTGTTTCGCACAGATGCACCTGCACTGCCTGTAGTTTCTGGTGCAGCACCTGCCGGAAGTGTGACCGCATCGCCGGATACAAAGCTGACAGGCTATGAGGCACGGTTGGCTGATGCACGCAAAACAGGGAATGCTGCCTTGGCGGTCTCGATCAAGCGAGAGGCCGCGGCAGATGGGATTCAATTATTTTAAGAGAAAGGATATTCAAAAATGGCAAATGTAACTGGTACGGGCACGACATTCAATCTGCCCAATTTTTCAGGCGATCTGTTTACTGCCTCGCCCACACAGACCCCGTTCCTGTCCATGATCGGCGGCGTGTCCGGTGGGAAAAAGACAGATAACGCGGAGTTTTCCACGGGCCAGCTGTATGAGTTTCCGGAGGCAAGTCAGCCGGAAATTTCGGAAGATGCCTCTGAGACCGCACCGACTGCCACCGCGCTTGCGCGTCAGCAGCTGACCAATATTACACAGATCTTCCACGAAACCATTTCGCTGACTTATACAAAGATGGCGAACCGTGGAAAAATGGCTGGACTCAACAGCGCAGGACAGAGCGCAAATCCCACTTCGGAGCTGGATTGGCAGATCGCACAGAGATTGAAGAAGATTGCGCGTGACGTCGAGCATACATTCCTCAACGGCGCATATCACAAGGCGTCTGCATCCAGCGAGGCAAACAAGACGCGCGGTATGTTTGAGCTGTGCAGCACCGGCACGACCATTGATGCAGGCAGTAAGCCGATCTCAACTGCACTGCTCAAGCAGCTGTATAAGAAAATGGCGGATGCAGGCGCACTGTTCGGAGAAATGGTGCTGTTCTGTGGGTCTGAACAAAAGCAGAGGATCACGGAGCTGTATGAAAGTCAGCTGGGCTACCATGTGGGAGCATCGCGCAATGTTGCAGGTATGAATCTCACCAGCATTGAAAACGATTTCTTCCAGATGGGCATTGCCTACAATCCGTTTGTACCAAAGGATAAGATCCTGATTGCGGATGTATCGGTCTGTGCGCCGGTCTTTATGGATGTGCCGGAGAAGGGCACGCTGTTTTTGGAAGACCTTGCAAAAGTAGGTGCATCGGAAAGAAAGCAGATCTATGGTGAGATCGGTTTGGATCATGGACCGGCGTTCCTGCATGGTTCGATTACGGGTCTGCAAACGGTGGGGGAATAACGCCCTCTGTAAATGCTGCCGTAGTTGGCAGAGGGCAAGTCGGAACGGCGATTCTAGGCGGAAAGTGAGTGGATAAAATGGCATATACACAGACAAAGTGGAACAATGGTGATACGATCACCGCAGAAAAACTCAATAAGATGGAACAGGGCATCGCACAACAGCAGCAGGGACCGGCAGGCCCTGCCGGTGCAAAGGGCGAGAAGGGTGAAAAAGGCGATCCGGGCGCACAGGGCGCGAAAGGCGAAAAGGGAGACACAGGCGCACAGGGGCCGGCTGGTGCAGCTGGAGCGAAAGGCGAAAAGGGAGAGACCGGTGCAGCTGGAAAGGGCGTCAAGTCCATCGCGCTGACAACAGATCCTTCCGGCAAGGTCACTGGCGGCACGGTCACATTCAGCGACAGCACCACGGCCCCAATCACGGTGACTGCCGCAGGAGGCTGATATGTATGAGAAAGCAGCTGATTTATTAGCGGCGCTTGGCATTGCAGCAGCGGAAGATGACCCATTGCTGTATGCTGTTGTCAGGAATACGGAGTTCAGGGTTTGGAATGAAACAAATGCAATTTCAATGACAGAAGATTTGGAAAGCATTGCGGTTTATCTGGCAGTCGGGGAATATCTCAAATGCAAGAAGGTTTGTGGACAGCTGACCGGTATTGTGTTGACTCCAGAGGTGAAACGGCTGAAAGAAGGAGATACTGAGATCCAGTATGCAATCGGGGAAGGCAGCCTGACCCCTGAGCAGCGGCTGGATCAGATGATCGACTGGTTTCAAAAGAGAAACAGGGAGCTGTACAAGTTCCGGCGGCTGGTGTGGTGATATGCCAAGCCCGCTCGCAAGACTTTGGAAGGATCGCTGTACCATCTTCGTGAGGAAGAAGGTCACAGACCCTTTCACAAAGCTCACAGACTTCATGGAGATCCCAGTCATCCAAGAAGAACCCTGCAAGCTGTCCTTTCAAACCTTGGCGGTCAATCAAGATGGTGATGCGGCTGCTGCGGTTACACAAAGCGTAAAGCTGTTCTTGTCACCGGACTTGGAGATCCCAGCAGGCTGTAAGATCGTGGTCAGGCGATTCGGTGTGATCGAACGCCAATTCGTATATGCAAGAAGCGGAGAAGCGGGCATTTTTTCACACCATCAGGAAGTGCCGCTCACTGTATGGAAGGAGTACGCATAATGGCAAGATGGGGGAGCTGTGATTTTAGACAGCTCGAACAGCTCAACAAACAGATAGAGCAGATGCTCGACGCCGATGTGGATACCTTCTTCCAGACTGCGGCAAAAGATCTGGCAGCACGGCTGCTGACGCAGGTCGTCAAGAGAACGCCTGTGGTCTATGGCACGCTGCGCAATGCCTGGGCAATTATGCCGGTGGGACAGCGTGGAACCCATTATACCATCGCCTTGATCAACAATCTGGTCTATGCGTCTTATGTGGAATATGGGCACAGGCAGACACCGGGCAGATTCATTCCCGGATACTGGCAGGGGGATCGGTTCGTATATGACCCCAACGCACAGGGCGGCATGGTACTCAAAAAAAGCTGGGTAGAGGGACGCTTCATGCTGACGATCTCCACGCAGGAGCTGGAGCAGCAAGCCCCCGCCATTCTGGAAGCCAAGCTATATGATTTTATCAAGAGGTGTTTTGATGCTGAATGAAATCATAAAGGGGATTTCTATGACGCTCAGCAGCACCTTTGGCTTTGAGATCTTTCAAAATCGGGTAGAACAGGGATTTGAAACACCCTGTTTTTTTATATCCGTTTTGAAGCCGGAGGCAAGTCCTTTGCTTGGTCAGCGTTCCATGCGGCGGTATGCGCTTGACGTTCAGTATTTCCCCACAGAGACAAGAAAAAACGATGAGATGTATCAGGTGGCAGATCGGCTCATGGAAAGTCTGGAATTTATCCGGCTGCCGGAGGGCGATCTGCTGCATGGTACGCACATCAGCTATGAGGTGGTTGACGGTGTCCTGCACTTCTTCGTGATCTATACCCTGTCTATGTACAGACCTGCGGAAAGCACTTATATGGAAACACTGGAAACCGAAGTAAACACGAGCGAAAAGAACACAATGAAAGGTAAGGTGAAGTGATATGGCACTTGGCGGCGGTACGTTTTTGACACAAAACAAGATCCTGCCCGGCACATATATCAATTTCATTTCCATTGCAAAGGCGAGTGCTACGCTGTCCGATCGCGGGATCGCGACCATTCCGCTGGAAATGGATTGGGGGCCCGAAAATCAGGTGATGACCGTGGAGCTGGGCGCATTCCAAAAGGATTCCCAAAAGATTTTCGGCTATGCTTATACGGCAGATGCCCTCAGACCCATGCGCGAAATTTTTCTGCACGCAAAAACCGTGCATTTCTTCCGGCTGAATGCAGGCGGTGAGAAAGCAGCATGTACCTATGCCAGAGCGAAATATACAGGTACACGCGGCAATGCACTGCGCATTGTCATTGAGACAAACGAAAAAAGCCAGAGTGATCCCATTCTGTATGATGTTTCGACCTATTTGGGTGCCGTGCAGGTCGATGTGCAGAAGGGCGTTTCCAAGGCGGCTGAACTGAAATCAAATGCTTATGTGGACTTCCTGCCCGAAGCAGTCCTTGGGTTGACGGCTTCCACGCCCCTGACGGGCGGTACGAACGGCACGGTGGCAGATACAGCATATCAGACTTATCTGGACAGGATGGAATCCTATACCTTCAATGCAATGGGCTGTCCGTCGCCAGATCCTACGGTGTGCAAGCTGTTTGTTTCGTACTGCAAG
>JARIAV010000266.1 GCA_029257685.1 Butyricicoccus sp. | reverse complement strand
ATCGCAGCCCAGAGCAGTGTCATCTTGCTCCCTGTTTTGAGCTCGGCCCGAAAAGTCTGGAAAAACCGCTGTATCATGCCACTTTCATGCGTTCTGACACAGCGCGCCGTTACATCGTACATTGCGATGCAGGAAGCACCAGCCGTCAGGATACCCAGACAGCCCAAGCTCCAAAGGCAGCTTGTGAGAACCAGCTCACCGATATATCCCGCATCCTGCCACAGCATATTATCTGGATCAAAAAATTTCCGCATGCGCTTATAACAGGGTCGGGATGTAGGTGGACAACGTTTGCGCGAGCTTCTGGTGCGCATCACGCGTCAGATGCATATGATCGATCTTGTTGAATCCTGCAAACGCTGCGGCATCGAGATATGCACAGCCCAGATTCGCGGCAACCATGCGATATTCTGCCTCCAATGCGCGTGCTTTTTCCGGACAGCCTGTTCCCATCGTGCCAGCCACCGGACTTTGCAGCATTTCCTCTCCGATCGGCGGCGGACAGATGACCAGAATGTTGGGCGCATGACTGCCCCAGCACGGGATCTCCTTCGCCTTTGTGATCAGACGCGCAAGCCCCAAAGCGATGCAGCCTGCACTCGCAGAAAATCTATCTTTCGTGTCATTCGTCCCCAGCATGATAATCAGCAGATCGACCGGCTCATGGCTCATCAGCACGGGGTAGATCACATCGATTCCGGCAAGCCCTTCATACAAGGGATCCTGAAAAACAGTGGTGCGTCCGGAAAGTCCTTCTTCGAGCACCAGATATCCTTCTCCGAGCAGTTTCTGAAGCACGCATGTCCAGCGTTCCTCCTCATTGAACCGATCGCCATGATCGGCACAGTCTGCCGGATCTGCACAGTAGCCATGCGTATTGGAATCTCCAAAACAGACGATATGTTTCTTCATGAAGCAGACCTCCGCCTAAATTTTCTCTGTAGAAAAGTATATCACAATCTTTCACAAATGTCATGGGGGATTCCGCGGAAGTTTTCCGTCAATCTATCCAAAACTCACTGACTGCATTTTGTAATTTTAACAAAAATCTTTGATGTGTATCTATTTTTTTGTAAAGAGTGTATACAAGCTTTTCAAAGTCTGGTATATATATAAATAGAATTTGTCACACAGGACGAAGGAGGACAAGGAGAAGAATCATGAAGAGACGAATTGCATTGATGATGGCAGGCTTGATGACACTGAGCCTGACTGCCTGCGGAACAAAGCCCGCTGACAGCAACACTCCGGCTGCTGACGGCGGACAGTCTGGGCAGAACACAGAGATTTCCTTATGGACCTACCCCGTTGGACAATGGGGCGATCAGGCTACTGTTGACAAGCTGATGGCAGACTTCAAGGCGGAAACGGGGATCACCGTAAACGTAGAATATCTGGCATACAAGGACGGCGATGATAAAGTCAACACCGCCATCACCGCAAAGAATACCCCTGACCTTGTACTCGAAGGGCCGGAACGCCTCGTTGCCAACTGGGGCGCAAAGGGATACATGGTCGATCTGAGCGATATGCTCGATGAACAGGACAAGCAGGAGATCATGCCGGAAACACTCGCAGCCTGCACCACAGCAGACGGCAAGGTCTATGAATATCCTCTGGTCATGACAGCGCACAGTATGGCAGTCAATCTGGATGCCTTCAAGGAGGCTGGCGCAGACCAGTATCTCGATCTTGAGACACGCACATGGACGACCGAGAACTTCTTCAAGGCAGTTTCTGCACTGGAAGCAAAGTTTGGAAAAAATATCGCTGCTGTTTACTGCGGCGGTCAGGGCGGCGATCAGGGTACCCGTGCACTGATCAACAATCTGTATGGCGGCACCTTTACCGATGCGGAACACACCGCATACACTTGGGATCAGCCGCAAAATGTTCAGGCGATCACCGAGCTGCTCGGCACCAAGGGCATCAATTTTGATGCAGCGATCGTTGGCGGCGATGAAATCGCAAACTTCTATAAGGGTATTTTCAAGATCGCTTTCTGCTGGAACATCCAGCAGCAGCTCAACCCGAACAATGCAAACGGCGAGCCCGGAAAGACCGTCAATGGTGAGGAGATCGCATTCATGGCTTTCCCGACCGCTTCGGGCGACCCCAAGCTGCAGGGCGGTATCTGGGGCTTTGGCATCTTTGATAACGGCAATGCAGAAAAGATCGAAGCTGCAAAGACCTTTATCAAGTACATGGCAGATTCCAAGCACACCGTAGACGCAGTCAAAACTGCTACATTCTTCCCCGTTCGTTCTGCTGCTGAGGGCACAGATCTGACCAATGTTTGGAGCGATAATGCGATCATGGGTGACTATCAGGTGCTCATGCCGTATCTGGGCGACTACTATCAGGTCACCAAGGGCTGGAGTCAGGCGCGCACCTCCTGGTGGACCATGCTGCAAAAGATCGGTCAGGGAGCCGACATTGCCAGCACAGTAAAAACCTATAACGAGGAAGCAAACGCTGCTGCAAAGTAAGATAACATATTTGGCAAAAGGTTTTCATGCCTCTTCTCACGCTGGAGCGGGGGGAGAGGCATTTTCCTTACCAAAAGGAGTGATTTCTTTGGCAAAACCACAAAAACAAATCATGAGCCGCGGGATTCAGCGCCATGAAGATCTCTCAGGATATTCTTTCATGCTTCCCAGCCTCGTCTTCTTTATCGGCTTTGTTGTGGCACCCATGATCATCTGTATCCTCATGAGCCTGACCGACGCCAACATGCAGGGAGACGGATTGCTCGGCAACTTCATCGGCCTAGACAATTTCATCCGACTGGGACAGGATCCCGTCTTCCGCGAGGCCTTATGGAACACCTTCCTCATCGTCATCGTGAGCGTCCCTGCAACCTGCATCTTTTCTTTGTGGGTCTCCTCGCGCATTTATGAGATGAACAGCTTCTCCCGCTCGTTTTACCGTATCGTCTTCTATCTGCCCGTTGTCACCGGTTCGGTCGCTGTTACGGCTGTATGGAAGTGGATGTTCGATAATTACAGCGGTGTGTTCAACACCATCCTGAACGGAATGGGCATGGAGGGTATCAACTGGCTGGGCGATCCGCGCTATGCGCTTTGGTGTATCATCCTGATCCTGTTCACGACCTCAGTTGGTCAGCCGATCGTGCTCTATGTTTCCGCACTTGGAAATGTGGATAAAAGTCTGGTCGAAGCTGCGGAAGTGGATGGGGCAACCAATATTCAGGTCTTCTGGAGTGTCAAATGGCCGCAGATCATGCCCACTACACTCTATATCTTGGTCATCACCACCATCAATTCCTTCCAATGCTTCGCACTCATTCAGCTCCTTACCCAAGGCAGCTCGGGTACAAATACCGTGATGTACCATATCTATTATACCGCTTTCAAGCTCACAGAGGTCAATGGCCATTTCGGATATGCAAATGCAATGGGTGTCGTACTCGCGATCGCCATTGGTATCCTTTCCGCGATTCAATTCAAACTTGCAAAAGAAAAGTAGGTGTGTGGATTATATGAAGTCTCGAAACAAACAGATCAGCTTTTATGGGATCATCAGCATGATCCTGCTTGTGATCCTTGCGCTCCTGTTCCTGTTCCCACTCTATTGGATCATTACAGGTGCGTTCAAAACAGGCGCTGATATCTATGCAAATGAGGTCGTCTGGTTTCCTAGGGAATGGACACTCAAAAACTTTGAACTCATGCTCAATAAGCGCACCTCCCCACTCTTCGAGATCTTTGGGATACAGGGTCCGGTAGGTCCCGCGGCGTATCGCTGGCTGATCAACACGGTTGTAATGTCCGCAGGTGCAATGCTCCTCACATGCCTCACGGCCTCTATGGCTGGCTACGCCCTCGCAAAAAAGCGCTTCCGCGGACGCAGCATCATCTTCGGTCTGATCGTATGTGCCATGGCTCTGCCCAAGCAGGTCATCCTCATCCCCTTGCTCAAGGAAATGGCAGCACTCAACCTGACCGATACACTGTGGGCCGTCATCTTCCCCACCGTTGGCTGGCCATTCGGCGTATTTCTCATGAAGCAGTTTTCAGAAAGTATCCCCGGCGAAATGCTGGAAGCTGCGCGCATCGACGGCGCCGGTGAGCTTCGTACATTCAACACCGTTGTCCTCCCGCTCGTCAAGCCCGGTATCGGTGCACTTGCGATCTTCACTTTCATCAATGCATGGAACGATTACTTTATGCAGCTGGTCATGCTGTCCTCCAACGAACAGTATACCATCTCTATGGGCATCTCTACGCTGATGGGAGAATCCACCATCGATATGGGTGTATTGATGGCAGGCTCTGCACTTGCGGCTACCCCGATCATCGTGGTCTTTCTGATCTTCCAAAAGTATTTTACACAGGGGATCACGATGGGCGCAGTCAAGGGGTGATCCACATCGTAAAATCGTTTATTTTATGACCCATTTGTTATAGGATTGACTGGAATCCCTGTAGCTTTTCACTGTCTGGCTTGCTATACTCTAATCAGGCGCATACAGCAGAAGATTTATTTATAAGGAGTTGTATATATTATGAAGGATATCACCAAATATCAGGGTATCATCCCCGCTTTTTATGCTTGCTACGATGCAAACGGAAATGTTTCCACGGAGAACACCAAGGCCCTGACCCGTCATTTGATCGAAAAAGGCGTCAAAGGTGTTTATGTGGGTGGTTCCTCGGGTGAGTGCATCTATCAGCACCCCGACGAGCGCAAGGCGATCTTAGAAGCCGTTATGGAAGAAGCCAAGGGCAAGCTGACCGTCATCGCACATGTTGCCTGCAACAACACGGCGGATTCCGTCGCGCTTGCAGCACATGCAGAGTCCTGCGGCGTGGATGCGATCGCTGCCATCCCCCCGATCTATTTCCACCTTCCTGAGCATGCCATTGCAGCTTACTGGAATGCCATGAGTGCAGCTGCACCAAACACGGAATTTGTCATCTATAATATCCCACAGCTTGCAGGCACTGCACTTACCATGTCACTGCTTGCGGAAATGCTGAAAAATCCCAATGTCGTTGCGGTCAAGAATTCCTCTATGCCCGTTCAGGATATCCAGATGTTCAAGGATGCAGGCCTTGCCGCTCGCGGGAAAGATGGATTCGCCGTGTTCAACGGTCCGGACGAGCAGCTGGTTTCCGGTCTGGCTATGGGTGCAGACGGCGGCATCGGCGGCACTTACGCCGTTATGCCCGAGGTCTATAACAAGATCTTTGCCCTGACCGCAGCAAACAGACTGGCAGAAGCGCGTGACCTGCAAAACGATGCCGACCGCATCATCTATAAAATGTGCGAGGCCAAGGGCAATCTGTACGCGGTTATGAAGGAGATCCTGCGCCGCATGTATGGACTGGAGCTCGGTGGCGTGCGTGCACCGCTGGCAAATCTGGTTCCAGAGGACACTGCCATCATCGAGGCTGCACAGGGTATGATCGAGGCTGCCATTGCAAAGGCAAACGCATGAGAAGGATCCAAATGACGATCTGGAGGGACCGGTATGCTCACTGATACATTACAACATTTATCCCGCTATCGCGGGATGCATCCAGCACTGGATACTGCCATTGACTGGCTGGAAACGCACGACCTCGATCCGCTGCCCGATGGCCGCACAGTCATCGATGGCGACACGATATTCATCAATGTGATGGAAGCAGATCTTCGACCGGCAGAAGGCAGTGACTTTGAATACCACGACCGCTATGCCGATCTTCAGATCGATCTGACCGGAAGTGAATACTGGGAGTGGACAACAAGCGGCACGGAAACCATTGCCTTTGACAGCGCAAAGGATGTTGGTTTTCAGTCCGGATCGCCACAGTCCGGCGGCATCTTGGGAGAAAAGCGTTTCGTACTGTTTCTCCCGCATGAGCTGCACAAGCCAAGCTGTCTGCATAAAGACTGTACCCATGTGCGCAAAGCCGTTGTAAAGATCCAAATGAACGAAACCTGATGATACAAGAAGGATGAAAGCATGGAGAAAGAACAACTCTTAAAACAGATCCGCCATGGACTGATCGTATCCTGTCAGGCACTGGAGCATGAGCCTTTATACACCGAAGCCGGTGGTATCATGCCGCTCATGGCAAAGGCCGCTGCACAGTCGGGTGCTGTCGGGATCCGCGCCAACTCGGTTCGGGATATCGAACAGATCAAAGCAGTCGTAGATCTGCCGATTATCGGCATCATCAAAAAAGACTATCCTAACACGCCTATGTATATTACCGTAACCATGGCAGAGGTCGATGCATTGGTGGGCTGTGGGGTGGATATCTTGGCTGTACAGGGCACCAGCGCCCTGCGTCCGGACGGAAAAACAGCCGCTGCATTCATTCAGGAGATCAAGCAGAAATATCCAAACCAGCTCATCATGGCGGATATCGCGACCCTTGAGGAAGCACTGGCATGTGCCGAGGCAGGCGCAGATTTTGTGGGCACGACCATGCGGGGATATACTCCGGAAACAGAAGGCATCCACGATATCGACTTCGACTTCATTGCACAGCTGAGTCAGCAGTGCCCCGTCCCCGTCATCGCCGAGGGCCACATCCATTTTCCAGAACAGGCCGCAAGCGCACTCGATCACGGTGCATTTGCGCTTGTCGTAGGCGGTGCGATCACACGACCGGCAGAGATCACCGCACGCTTTGTCTCTGCCATCTCCGCTGACAAATAAGAGGACATCACCATGAAACAGTACTTAGGCGTTGATATCGGTGGAACAGCCGTCAAACTGGGCATCGTAGATGCATCCGGAACGGTCTTGCATCGTACCGAACAAAGTGTCAGCTTTGACGGATACCAGACACCCATTTTGACGACCGTACAGCAGGCGTGCCGATCCTTTCTGAAAGACTTCGATCCCACACAGCTTTCCGGGATCGGGGTCTCTGCCACGGGACAGATCGACAGCATACAGGGTGTGGTCGCCGGCACCTGCGGCAGCCTCCCCGGTTGGACAGGCAGTCCCATTCGTGCCGCACTGCAGGAGCAGTTTTCCCTCCCCGTTACCGTTGCAAACGATGCCAATTGCATGCTGCTCGGTGAGGTCTGGGTCGGTGCTGCACAAGGCTATACGGACGTGATCGGGATTACTCTGGGTACAGGGGTCGGCGGCGGTATCCTGACCGGCGGCAGGCTGCTTTCCGGTGCACGCGGACTGGCTGGCGAGATCGGACATTTTCGGCTGCACGCGGTCGATGGGATCCCCTGCACCTGCGGCGCACATGGCTGCTGGGAATCCTATGCCGCTACAACAGCACTGGTCAGGCATGCAAAAGCGCAGGACCCTGCATGGTGCGATGGACGCACACTTTTTGCTGCCATCGAGCAAGGCAATCCACACGCAAAACAGTTGCTTGATGCCTGGATCGACGAAATCGCGCAAGGGCTTTCCGGACTTGTGCACATCTTCAATCCACAGCTGATCTTGGTTGGCGGCGGGGTTTCCGCGCAGCAGGAGCTGCTTATTGCTCCACTGGCAGAAAAGGTCACAGCTTCCGTCATGCCAGCCTTTGCACAAGGCTTGCAGCTTCGTGCTGCTGCCCTCAAAAATGATGCCGGTCTGGTAGGTGCTGTCTATCACTTCATTCAGGAAACCGGTGCTGTTCCCTGCCCTTGACAGAGACTGGAGCTTTTGCACACCTCAAAATATAAGGAGTCCTTTTGATCGAGAAGCGTTTTTTCGCTTCTCGATTTTTCTATTTCCCTGTCCTCCTCTGCGGTTTCACAGCTTGACTAGAGCAGATCGCTTTGCTATAATGTCCCCATCAAGCAAACAAGTCCCCAAAAAGCGCGCAACCATCGTTTCTTTTCAACTGTTTCAAGGTCGATCATAACCTGTATCTAACAGAAAGGATGTGCTGATATGAAAAAAATCTATCGGATCCTGCCCTATTCCATCTATGATCGTCTCCCGATCGAGCGTTGGCTGGAAGAACAGGCCAATGCCGGATTGTTCCCCGTCTCCCTTGATACTTGGACGGCATTTTCACCGACGGGTATTCCAAAAACACGCTTCCGCCTTGTCCGAAGCAATGGAAAAGAAGAGCCGCTGTCCGAAGAACAGCAGGCGCTTTTTGAAAATGCGGGCTGGCATCGCGCCCATTCTGTTTCCAACCGATACAGCGTCTTTTACACGACCGATCCCAATGCGGCAGAGATATCCTGCGATGAGGAAAGCGAGCGTTCTTCCTTGGAACGCCTTCAAAGCCAAATGGTGTCTTCCCGACATCGGATATGGCTCGTTACCGCCGTTCTCCTGCTGTTTCTCATCTGGCTACTGTTCTTTCATCAAAGTCCATACGATGTTCAACCAGCTCCTTTTGCGCGCCTCCCACTGCTTCTCCTGAATCTGACGCATCCGGTCATCCTGCTGTTTTTTGTCTATGTGTTTTTGCGATGGAGCGCGTTCCGCCGAAATGAACAAACCGTTCGTGCGCTCCATGACGCATTGACGCAGGGAAGCACACCAGCCAATACCGCAAGCAAAGCCATCGTGCGCGATACGATCCTTCGGTCGCTTCTGCTCCCGCTTGTATCGATCTTCCTGATCCTCCACTATTTTGATTTTTTGAACCCATGGGTCGAGATCCCTCTCGAACGCTTTTCCGAACCGTATATCTCCATCCAATCGCTCGAGCAAGAGGAGGTACGCCCATGGGATGAAGAAACATTTCAAAATGCTCACAGAAATTATGCAGATAAAAATTTTTCTCTTCTGGCGCCTGTCTGGTATGAAGTATCACAAAAGGCATACAGTCCAAAAAACGGAGCGGAACCCCATTCTTTTTCTCCCCATCCGGAGCAGGAGGATGTCTGTTACGCGCCCGAGCTTACGGGGATCTACTGCCGTGTATTGTTTCCTGCGCTCTCCCGTTCGGTCGCAGAAAGTCAGCTCGATTTTCTCCGTCTTCTCAATATCGAATGGCATTACACCGAATCTTCTGCGCCTGACCTCGACTTTGTGATCCACGCTACAGAACCGGATGGGGTCTGGCAAATG
>JARIAV010000058.1 GCA_029257685.1 Butyricicoccus sp. | reverse complement strand
CCATAAACGCTCGCGTGAACGTTGCCCACTTCCTAAAGAAACAGCAATGGACGTTCGAGCACTGACCGCCAGCAGAAAGAATCCGCAGCATTGGAACAGCCCGACCAGTGCGCACACTGGTTGGCTCGTTCCAGATGCGGTAACGTGGCAGATCCTACCAACCAACGAAACCCTTTCAGCCGAAACGCAAAGAAGGTTTCCAGTCCTGTTTGTACAAACAACGCAAAAACAGGTTTTATAATGGGAGAAACAACAAGCACCAAAAAGGCTCGATAAAACCCGCCTTGTGGCGGAGTTCATACATTCACACCCTTGGGGCACTTCAGCAAAAACGAACCGACCTCGCACGACCCGCCTGTGGCGGAGGTCATACTTTCACACCCTTTCGGCGGCACCAAGGTCGATCTGATGGAGGGGGAGTGTTGGATTCATAAGGACAAGAACCGCAAGGTTATAGTCCTTATGCCGCCGTCGCGCGGCCGCGACACGTTACTTTTGCTTTGGGGCAAATCTTTTTAGCAGAAAAGAAAACCAGACGGATTTCCAAACGCTCCGCAGTATGTGCGAGCATAGATTTCACCCGCCGTCGCCGACGCGACACATTACTTTTGCTTCCAAGCAAATCCTTTTCGCAGAAAGGAAAATCCTACGGACTTCCAAAAAAACATTCTCCCTTTGCTTTGAAGCAAACCTATTTTGCAGAAAAGGAAATCTGACGGATTTCCAAACGCTCCGCAGTATGTGCGAGCATAGATTTCACCCGCCGTCGCTGACGCGACACGTTACTCTTGCTTCCAAGCAGATCCTTTTCGCAGAAAGGAAAACCAAAAACGCCTTGGCAATACCTGCCAAGGCGCTTTGCTCTGTGATCTCACAGAATCAAAAATCAAAAAAAACGGAGAGTTTTTTTCACCAATCAGTGGAGCTTCAGGTCGCCGCCAGGAACTTCCTTGCCGAACGGCTTCTCATAGGTGAAGAATCCCTTGCCGGACTTCTGTCCCAGCCAGCCAGCACGCACCATCTTGCGGAGCAGCGGATGCGGACGGTACTTCGGATCGCCAGTCTCACGGTACAGGGTCTCCATGATCGCGAGGTTTACATCGTGACCAACCAGATCCGCAGTGTGCAGCGGGCCGGACTTCATGCCAGCACCATTCTGCATTGCAATGTCGATATCAGACGGAGAAGCCAGACCATCTGCAAAAATGCCGATCGCTTCGTTCATCATCGGGATCAGGATGCGGTTTACAACAAAACCAGGGCCCTCATGTACTGCAACCGGAGTCTTGCCCAGCTCGGTCATCAGATCGAACGCAAACTTGAAGGTCTCGTCAGAGGTCTGCATTGCGCGGATGACCTCAACCAGCTTCATGATCTGTGCCGGATTGAAGAAATGGCAGCCGATGAACTTGTCTGCACGGTTCGGGATGCAAGCAGCCATCTCAGTCACGGACAGAGCGGATGTATTGGAAGCAAAGATGGTATGTGCCGGACAGATCTTATCCAGATCGCGGAGCAGCTCCTTCTTCAGATCCATGTTTTCCAGAATGACTTCGATCACGAAATCAGCGTCCTTTGCCGCGTTGCGATCGGTAGAAGTCTTGAGACGGCCGCCGTTCATGAGCTCATTCTTGCGCTCCTCGGTCATCTTCTCCTTCTTTACAAGGAAAGCCAGATCGCCATCGATACGGCTCACGCCGCCCTGTACGAACTCGTCCTTGATATCGATCATGGTCACTTCATGGTCATGGGTCAGGAATACTTCTGCAATGCGTGCGCCCATGTTGCCGGCACCAAATACGCAAACCTTCATAATTTTACTCTCTCCTCTAAATAAAATTGCTTGATTTGAAAAAACGACTTACTTGTTCTGGAATGCCTTTGCAGGCTTGTCGCGGTTCTTATCGAGGAAGTAAGCCATGCCATACTTCTGATCCTCAGTTGCAAAGCACTCGCCGAAGCAGTTGCCTTCCAGCTTGAGCGCGGATTCCAGATCCATCTGCATGCCAACGTTTACTGCTTCCTTGGTCAGCGCAACCGCGATCGGAGCCTGTGCAGCGATCTCCTCCGCGAGCTTCATAGCCTCGTCCATCAGCTGGTCGAGCGGATACACATAGTTTACGAGACCCATTTCCAGAGCCTGCTGTGCGCTGTAGTTGCCGCGTGCGGTGTAGAGCATTTCCTTTGCCTTGCCCAGACCTACGATGCGCGCCAGACGCTGTGTGCCGCCGCAGCCCGGTGTAATGCCGAGACCCACTTCCGGCTGACCGAACAGTGCATTGTCGGAAGCCAGACGGATATCACAGCACATTGCCAGCTCGCAGCCGCCGCCGAGGCAGAAGCCGTTGATGGCAGCGATGACCGGACGCTTGAAGTTCTCGATCTTGGAGCAAACGCGGTTGCCGTTGTTGCCGAATGCCTTGCCTTCCATAACGGACAGGGTGGACATCTGCGCGATATCTGCGCCTGCAACGAAGGAATGTACGGTCTTGC
Organism: Butyricicoccus sp.; assembly: GCA_029257685.1. Taxonomy (GTDB): domain Bacteria; phylum Bacillota; class Clostridia; order Oscillospirales; family Butyricicoccaceae; genus Butyricicoccus. The sequence goes on along the minus strand of JARIAV010000058.1, from coordinate 4,013 downwards.
CCTTCTTGTTCACCATGGAAGAACCGGTCAGAACGACTGCATATACGTCGTCCATTGCTGCAACGGAGTCGAACGCCTCCTCCAGCTGACCATACATATCGGTAGACAGGGCGTTCATTGCCTGCATGTGCTCGATGGTCACAACGGCTACATGGCCCTTCTTTTCAACTTTTACATCAGTCATGATATTCTCTACTCTCCTTGTCAAATCAGGGGAGCAGGACAGCACCTGTGTGCTGTCCCGCTTTCCAGCCGAACTTACTTACACAGCTCGTCGCGCTCTACGATGAGTGCTTCGCCCATGCCGCCGCCGATGCACATGGTTGCAAGACCGATGGTTGCATCGCGCTTGATCATTTCGTACAGCAGGGTGGTGCTGATACGGCAGCCTGCCGCACCGATCGGGTGGCCCAGAGCGATCGCGCCGCCGTTTACGTTGACCTTGTCGAGGTCGAAGCCGAGTTCCATGTTGACGGAAGCAGCCTGTGCAGCGAATGCCTCGTTGGACTCGATGAGGTCGAGGTCAGCAACGGTGAGGCCTGCGCGCTTGAGTGCCTGACGGGTGGACTCGATCGGGCCAACACCCATGATGGACGGATCACAGCCAACGGAACCGAAGGAACGGATCTTTGCCAGCGGCTTGAGGCCGTGTGCCTTTACATAGTCCTCGGAAGCGATGATCATTGCTGCACCTGCATCGTTGATGCCGGAAGCGTTGCCTGCGGTCACGGTGCCGTCCTTCTTGAATGCCGGACGCAGCTTTGCGAGACCTTCCAGCGTGGTCTGTGCACGCGGATGCTCGTCTGTATCGAAAACGATGGTTTCCTTCTTCTTCTTTACTTCAAACGGAACGATCTCGTCCTTGAAGCGGCCAGCCTCGATCGCCTTGACAGCCTTCATCTGAGAGTTGTACGCGATCTCGTCCTGCATTTCACGGGTGATGCCGTACTTCTCGGCAACGTTTTCCGCAGTGATGCCCATGTGGTACTGGTTGAATACGTCGAATACGCCGTCATACACCATCATGTCGACCATCTTCACATCGTTCATACGCGCACCCCAGCGCATATTGTGAGAGATGTACGGTGCGCCGGACATGGACTCACAGCCGCCGACCAGCATCAGCTGGTTTTCACCGGAGCGGATGAGCTGAGAACCAAGGGAGATGGCACGCATGGAAGAACCGCATACCTTATTGAGTGTCATTGCCGGAATGGTCAGATCGAGGCCTGCCTTGAGGCTGATCTGGCGTGCTACGTTCTGGCCGACGCCGCCCTGAAGCACCTGACCGAATACGACCTCATTGATCGCGTCCTTGTCGATGCCAGCGCGTTCGATCGCAGCCTTTGCAGCTGCTGCACCCAGTTCAGAAGAATGTACATCACGCAGTGTGCCGCCATAAGTACCGATTGCAGTACGGGCTGCCGAGCAAATATAAACGTTCATTGGAAACTCTCCTTTTTTCGTTTCAGTTCCAAAGAGCCGGATCCCGGCTCTTTGCCGGCGTAGTGGAGCAGGAGGTCTGCGCCACAGTTCGTTATAATTTTATCAAACTATTTGGTAAAATGGAAGAGAAATCTTTGATTTTCTAAAAATTTTTTCGTGCAAAATATCACAAAAGCACCAGCACTTCACTGTTAAATATTAGAAACACAACCAATCCGCGCCATTTCTCCAAAAAGTCCCCTTTTTATCAGTCCGCAAGCCCCATTTTTTCCTCACGGAAAATGCGTGCGTCCATCACGGCGACTTCCTCCGCGATGTGCGGCTTGAAGTCCATCTGGTCGAGGATCTGGGTCTGCAGGTCGATGCCCGGCGCGATCTCGATGAGGGTCACGCCCTCCGGACGCAGCTCGAACACGGCACGCTCAGTGATGTACAGTACAGGCTGTCCGACCTCGTTTGCATAGTCGCCCGAGAAGGTGATGTGCTCGACCTGCTGTACGAACTTCTTCTTGCTTCCCTCCTGTGTGATGACCAGCTTGCCATCCTCACACGCGGTCTTGAGTCCCTTCGCGGTGAACGTACCGCAATATACGACCTTCTTCGCGTTCTGGGTGATGTCGATGAAGCCGCCTGCACCGGCAAGACGTGTGCCGAACTTGGACACGTTCAGGTCGCCGTTGGGCGCGGTCTCTGCCAGTCCGAGGAACGCAACGTCCAGACCGCCGCCCTGATAGAAGTCGAACTGTACGTTGTGCGGAATGATGCACATGGCATTCGCCGCCGCGCCGAACTGCGTGCCGCCATACGGGATGCCTGCGATCGAGCCTGCCTCAACGGTCAGGGTCATCTTATCCGAAATGCCCTCCTCGGCTGCCACGTTCGCGATCTTCTCCGGCGCACCCGTGCCAAGGTTCACGATGGCATCGGGCGGCAGTTCCATTGCCGCACGGCGTGCAATGATCTTCTTTGCATCGAGCGGGATGGACGGGATCGCATCGACCGGAATGCGGAACTCGCCGGTCAGTGCGCCGTCATACGGCATATTGAGGCACTGCATGTTGTCCTGCTCGGTGCCGATGACCACGGAATCGACATAGATGCCCGGAATGGCAACCAGCTTGGGATCGAGCGATCCACCCTGTACGATCTTTTCCACCTGCACGATGACGCGTCCGCCGGAGTTCTTGCAGGCCTGTGCCATTGCGGTAACGTCCAGCGGGCCGATCTCACGGTGTACGGTGCAGTTGCCGTACTCGTCACAGTAGGACGCACGCAGGAACACGACGTTGATCGGGAAGCCCTTATAGAGCAGGCGTTCGTGTCCGTCGATGTTGACCACCTTGACGAGATCTTCCTTGGTACATTCGTTGAGCTTGCCGCCGCCGTTGCGCGGATCGGCAAAGGTCTTGAGTCCGACATGGGTGATCGTGCCGATGTTATGCGCCGCGATATCGCGATACATGTGGGAGATGACGCCCTGCGGCAGGTTGTATGCCTCGATCTTATTGTTCAGTGCCAGCTCACCCAGACGGGGCGCGCGATCCCAGTGGCCGCCGATGACACGCTTGACCATGCCCTCATGGCCATAGTGGTCGCCGCCCGTGCCGTCGCGGTGTCCCTGACCGGCTGCAAAGAACAGGGTCAGATCCTTAGGGTGTCCGGTCTCCAGAAAACGCTTTTCCAGAGCAGTGGAAAGGGTCTCCGGACAGGCGCAGCTGACAAAGCCGCCGGTCGCGATGGTGTCGCCATCCTGCACGAGCAGGGCAGCTTCTTCTGCGGATAAGATTCTTACTTTTTTCAAGGTGTATCATTCCTTCATTTCATTGTTCCGGATGTTTTCGATGACCTCCGGTATGTCATCCCGTTTGACGCACAGGATACGCGCATCTGCGTCGATCTCCTCATATAAGTATGGGCAGCCGGTACAGCCGCGGATGATCAAAAGCGCATCATAGTGTTCCCCGTCCGCTGGGAGAGAGAGTTCAGCAAGATCTGCTGTAGCGGAACGGATCTCCTGATACGCTGCGCCGCGATCATAACCGGGGTTGCAGCCGCCGCAAAACTTAACGGCAATCTTTTTCTTCATACGTCTGTTCTCACGCTCCTTTTGGAGCTGTCTGGGCGCGTTCAAGCCGCTCCCCCCTTGGGCACGGCTGGATCTGCGGTAGTTGTGCGGATTTGGTGATTATGTGAAAAGAAAGGCACTCCGAAACAGAGTGCCTGAGGCTGTCGAAAAACTTCGACAGCCTTTCCAGGGGGATCCCATCCCCCTAGATACAGAGCCGGTTCCAGTAGAAACCGGATCTGATACCCCCGGTTTCGCGCCCGATGGCGCGGATCGAGGACAAGATCCAAGGCACATGTCCTTGGATCTTGAAAATTTTAAGTCGCTTCGCTCCAAACAAACTTGGAACAAAGATTTTTTGACACTCCATCTTGGGCTGAGAGCGTGCGCTCTTTAGTCGATCCGCGCGATCTTCTTGGCAAGCTCTTTCTTCATTTCCATATTGCACTGGCGCGAGATCATGATGCGCTGTGCCTGCGGAGAGCCTGCACCGTGCATGGAC
>JARIAV010000248.1 GCA_029257685.1 Butyricicoccus sp. | reverse complement strand
AGTCATAGATTCCGGTTCCGAAGAACTTTCCAAAATGACTCCGTTCGACTTGCATGTGTTAGGCACGCCGCCAGCGTTCATCCTGAGCCAGGATCAAACTCTCTAAATATTGTATTAAAATGAGCTTTCACTCAATCTAATCGACTTTAGAGTCTGACGTTTTGTCGTTTTATTTTTCGTGGATTTACGACTTCCACGGACTTACTTCTGGGTTTTATTCCAAAAGAATTTCAGGTTCGTTTTTCAAGCTTTTCGTTGTTTAATTTACAAGGTACAGTGCACATTCGCCTTTCGGTGAAGTGCTTATTTATTTTACCAGAGTGTTTCCCGTTTGTCAAGCACTTTTTTCAAAGTTTTTCGATCTCTTTTGAAATCGATCTCGACTTATTTTTCACTTGGCAGCATATTTCCTCGGAAACAGCTTCATAATGATATCATATCGTTTTTTCTATGTCAATATCTTTTATAAACTTTTTTCATTTTTCATTTTCTGCAACCCCCACCCTCTCGTCCCCCCTCTACGCGATACGCTTTTTCTTCCAATCTTCTCCCGTGTGCGCTATAATATTTTCAATGCATTGTTTGCCTGAAAGGAGAATCCCCATGCCCATCAAAATCGCAGACAGCCTCCCCGCGCGTGCAGTTCTGGAATCCGAGAACATATTCGTCATGACAGAACGTCGTGCGATCACGCAGGATATCCGCCCGCTCCGCATTGCGCTGCTTAACCTCATGCCACTGAAGATCACGACAGAGACCCAGATCCTGCGTTGTCTCTCCAACACCCCCCTGCAAATCGAGATCGATCTGGTACAGACCGAAAGCTATCAGTCAACACATACGCCGGAAGACCATCTTCTTACCTTTTATAAAACCTTTTCCCAGATCAAAAACAACCGCTATGATGGATTCATCATCACAGGTGCTCCCATTGAGCAGATGGATTTTGAGGAGGTGGATTACTGGCAGGAGCTGACCGAGATCATGGAATGGACGAAAACACATGTTCATTCCACGCTGCATATCTGCTGGGGAGCGCAAGCCGGACTCTACTATCATTATAATGTTCCCAAGTACCCGCTCGCCGAGAAAATGAGCGGTATCTTTGCCCATCGTGTTCTGGAACCTACCGAGCGTCTGCTCCGCGGCTTCAACGATATTTTCTACGCACCGCACAGCCGCCATACAGAAGTCCGCGTCTCTGATATCAGCAAGCATCCGGAGCTTCGTCTGCTTTCCGTCTCCGACGAAGCTGGCGTTTACATTGCGGAATCCCACGGCGGACGGCAGATCTTTGTGCTGGGACACTCGGAATATGATCGCGATACGCTGAAGCAGGAATATTTTCGTGATCTCCAGCGGGGTCTGTGTCCGGAGATCCCACGGCACTACTTCCCAAATGACGACCCCACGCAGGAGCCCAAAGTCACCTGGCGTTCCCATGGTCAGCTGCTCTATACCAACTGGCTCAACTATTATGTGTATCAAACCACACCCTATGATCTGGATGATACCCACTATTTTGATGATCCATTTGAAGATTATGAAAAATAACCCTGTCGTATTTTGTGCACAAACGGGCAAGCTATGAGCAGAGGTGATTCATGATGCGAAAGCCACTGCCAATTCCCAAACCAACGCCGCGCACGCAGATGACCTGTCTGCGGCTCGATCCCGAAAAGCGGCTTTGCCCACAAACAGACGCGGTAAGTATCCGAAAGTTCCCACTGGCTTCCCGCGAGGAAATGGGTTTCCGTGTCCTCGATGATTTCTGCGAGGAGCACATTCAATAGGGTATCTACAGTTCTGCAAAATCATTTGCACCCGATCCATTCAGATCGGGTGCTGCTTTTTATATATGGTCTACCATTCTTGCAGAAAAGTCAGCGTCTTTTCAAAGGAATCCAGATTGCTTGCCCAACATTCCTTGGGATACTTCCGCTCGATCCAAAAAATATCCTTACTATAAAGATGATAGGGAAGCAAAAAATGACTGGCGTATGGATAATGGTAGTAAGCGAAACGATATCCAAACCCCTTTTCCCGCAGCCTTGCCTCCATTGCATCCGAGGCTTCCTTGGCTTGCCACATTTCATCGTGATCGGCAGCAAGCAACAGGATCGGGCCGCGGATCGTTTCGATCGGGAGCCGTGCTTCTTCCGGTGCGTTCTCTACGACACCTTCATACCAGGAACGCAGACAAAGTCCGCGTGTACGCACACTGTCCATAAAAATCTTTCTCTTGCTGTAATGGATCTTCGTATAGGGGATATCCCTTCCACGAAACGAAAATCCGGAACCGTCCAGCATTTTGGTTTTGCGTACATAAGCTGTTTTCTTTTGGAACGCCTGTCCGCAGACATTGATCGGACTGACCCCCACAACACAGGTGATGTGCTCTGGCAGATAACATCCGCAGAGCAGGGCATATTCTGCCCCCAATGAGATCCCCCACATACCGATTTTTTGATATCCCTGTTCCTTGAGCCAAACGGCTGCCCGTTCCACGATCTCGAGCGGCAGTCGCTGTACTGTTTTGGAAAGACCTTCATAGTTCCAATATGCTAGGGCGAGCACAGAAAGTCCACGCCCAACAAACTGTTCCGCAATCAGCTTTGTCAGGCTATAGGATCCATCACTGCCTCCAACCATAATCAGGACCTTTCCTTGATATCGATCCTGCGCCGGCTGATACAAAGCACTGATAAAGCCTTCCTGTTCTCGTGTGGTCTCCATCCGCGGCACCAGGGACAACAACTTTTCTGCCGCTTCTTTTTTCCTCTGTTTCATGGAAGCTCTCCATCCTTTCGAAAGACATGCCGTCTTATAAACGTCTCAACTCCCATCATTCCGCCCTCATTATAGCACGTCTATTTTATCATTACCAGCATCTCATGAGGTGCTAGATATTCCCGTCTTCTCAGAAATCACAACTTTTTATCAATAAAAACGAGGGAAAAATCAAAAAGTTATCCATAACTAACCTTGACAGGTACATTTCCCTCTGTTATACTAAATCCAAAATGGCAAAAAGGAGGAATGGTATCATGCTGAAGAAAAAACGCATCTTTACTGTCATCGTCACGATCCTTGTGATCCTGGCGCTGCTTTCCTCTGCGCTGTTTATCGCGGTACAGGCTGACCATCATTGCAGCGGCGGACATTGTTCTATCTGTGTGCAGCTGCACATCTGTCAGAGTGTACTCCACCTTTCCGCTTTGCTTGTCAGTGCGCTCGCCTCGCTTGCGCTGTCCAGTTCTCTGCGCCTGCGCCGAGATCAACATGTGCGTGCTGCGCTCACCCTGCTTACACTGGTGACCTGCAAAGTCAAGCTGTCGAATTAAATCCAGTCCAAGAACAAGGGAGAAAGTCTGTCTTGCGAGGCAGGCTTGATTTGCGTGCTTTTCATGCAAATTGCCCTTGTATTTTTGCGCTCATTTTTCAATTTCGACGATATTTGGAGGATCTTTCCTATGAAAAAGACAATCACAGCCATGCTTTCTCTTCTGCTCGCATCTGGTATGATGACAGGCTGCACCAATACACCAGAACGATCCAACGACAAACTTCATGTTGTATCCACGATCTTTCCAACCTATGATTGGACGCAGCAGATCTTGGGTGACACAGATGCCGACCTTACACTGCTGCTCGATCAGGGCGTAGACCTGCACAGCTATCAGCCGACAGCAGAGGATCTCGTCCAGATCGCAAGCTGTGACCTGTTCCTCTATGTAGGTGGTGAATCAGACGCATGGGTCAGGAAGGCACTTGAAAACCCCGCGAATCCCGATCGTAAGGTCATCAATCTTCTGGATGTGCTGGGCGATGCCGTCAAATCCGAGGAGGTTGTTGAAGGCATGGAGCAGGAACACCACGAACACGAGGACGATCACGAAGATGACCACGATACACTCGAAGATGAAGAAGAAACAGACGAACATGTGTGGCTCTCTCTGAAAAATGCCGAAGTGCTTTGCAAAGAGATCACGAATCAGCTCTCTGCGATCGATCCGGCACACAAGGATACTTACACGCAGAACCTGACTGCTTATACAGAAAAGCTGGACAAGCTCGATCAGCAATATGAGGAAGCTGTGCAGAACGGCAGCAAACACACGGTGCTGTTCGGAGATCGCTTTCCATTCCGCTATCTGGTCGATGACTATGGTTTAGACTATTATGCAGCATTCACCGGCTGTTCGACCGAAACAGAAGCCAGCTTCAAGACCGTCACATTCCTTGCAGGTAAAGTGGACGCGCTGGATCTGTCCTCTGTCCTGACCATCGAAGGCAGACAGCACAAAGTCGCACAGACCATCATTTCCAACACCAACGGTAAGGATCAGCAGATCCTGACACTGGATTCCATGCAATCCACCACCGCAGAGGATGTCAAAAACGGTGCATCCTATCTTTCCATCATGGAAAACAACCTGCATGTATTGCAGGACGCGCTCAAATAAAAGGAGGAAACTATGGCGCAACTCATTTGTGAACAGGTATCGCTTGGCTATGACGGCAAAGCGATCCGAACCGATCTGAATTTTACGGTAAATGCAGGAGACTTTCTGTGTATCGTAGGGGAGAACGGCTCAGGAAAAAGTACGCTGATGAAAACCATCCTTGGTTTACAGCCCCCGCTCGCTGGCAGCATCAAAACCGGAGATGGATTGTATCCCAATGAAATCGGCTACCTGCCCCAGCAGACCGCCGCACAAAAGGATTTTCCGGCTTCCGTGCGTGAGGTCGTGCGTTCGGGTTGTCAGGCGCGCTGTGGACTCCGCCCTTTTTACAGCAAGCAGGAAAAACAGCTCGCCGCTGAACTGATGGAACGCGTTGGGGTCGGGCAGCTTGCCAAGCGCTGCTACCGCGAGCTTTCCGGCGGACAACAACAGCGTGTCCTGCTGGCGCGTGCGCTGTGTGCCACACAGAAAATGCTGATGCTTGATGAACCGATCTCCGGTCTCGATCCCAAGGCGAGCGCAGACATGTATCGTTTGGTAAAGGATCTCAACACAAAAGACAAAATCACGATCATTATGATCTCACACGATGTCACGACCGCGATCTCCTACGCAAGCCATGTATTGCACATCGGCGAGCAGATCTTTTTTGGCACGACAGACGCATATCTTGCTTCCGGAATGTGCCACGGAGAAGGGAGTGCCTGCACGCAATGATCCAGACACTTACCACCTATCTGCAATTCCCCTTTGTGCGCTATGCGCTGATCGTAGGCGTACTGGTTGCGCTGTGCGCCTCTCTGCTTGGCGTTACCCTTGTTCTCAAGCGCTTCTCTTTCATCGGGGACGGGCTGTCTCATGTCGCATTCGGTGCAATGGCTGTTGCCGCCGTCCTGAAGTTCACAAACGATATGCCCCTGATCCTTGCCATCACGGTAGTCTGTGCGATCCTGCTGCTGCGTACCGGACAGAATGCAAAGATCAAGGGCGATGCCGCCGTTGCCATGCTTTCGGTGGGTGCGCTCGCGATCGGCTACCTGCTCATGAGTGTTTCCTCTGGCGGCAATGTATCCGGCGATGTATGCGTCACGCTTTTTGGCTCGACCTCCATCCTGACCCTGACCCCAAATGAGGTCTGGCTGTGCATCATCCTTTCGATCCTTGTGCTCGCCATCTTTGTATTGTTTTATCACAAGATCTTTGCTGTTACATTTGACGAAAACTTTGCCAAGGCCGTCGGCACCAATACGGAAGCATACAACCTATTGATCGCGGTGATCACCGCAGTCATCATCGTTCTGGCGATGAATCTGGTGGGTTCCCTCCTGATCTCCGCCCTGCTGATCTTCCCCGCCCTGTCTGCCATGCGCATTTTTCAGAATTTCCGTGCCGTCACCATCTGTTCTGCGATCCTTTCGGTCTGCTGCGCGCTCATCGGGATCCTGACTTCCATCGTGGCCGGCACGCCGGTCGGCTCCACCATCGTTGCAACGCAGATCGCCGCCTTTGGCGTATGCTGCCTGATCGGTATGATGCGAGGGGGCGGACATCGTTGAAAAAGAATGGAATCCGTCAGA
>JARIAV010000057.1 GCA_029257685.1 Butyricicoccus sp. | reverse complement strand
TTTCTTTTCTGCTAAATGAATTTGCTTGGAAGCAAAGAGCAACGTGTCGCGCCGGCGACGGCGGCCAAAGAGCTGGAAACCTTGCGGTTTCCTCTGCCCTTTGGAATCCTCCCCATCCCTCTCCATCAGATTGACCTTTCTGCCGCCGCTAGGGTGTGAAAGTATGACCTCCGCCACGGGCGGGTTTTCCGCAGATCGGATTCGTTCTGTGGCAATGCCCCAAGGGTGTGAATGTATGAACTCCGCCACAAGGCGGATTTTATTCAACCTTGTTTGGTGCTTGTTGTTTTTGCAAGCGTACAGGCTGTTTCTGCGTTATGCCGCATACAGGACTGGCAATCCTCTTTGCGTTTCAGCTGAAAGGGTTTCGTTGTTTTGTGGGATCTGCCGCGTTACCGCATCCGGAACGAGCCGACCAGTGTGCGCACTGGTCGGACTGTTCCAATGCTGCGGATTCTTTCTGCTGGCGGTCAGTGCTCGAACGTCCATTGCTGTTTCTTTAGGAAGTGAGCAACGTTCACGCGAGCGTTCATGGAGGGGCAAAAAAGATTGCACCGCACCCATTTGTAAAAAGGCTGAAGAAGACCCGCCCTGCGGCGGAGCTCATACATTCACACCCTTGGGGCAAGACGCGGAAAGAATCCGACCTGCGAAAATCCCGCCCGTGGCGGAGCTCATACTTTCACACCCTTTCGGCAGCAGATAGGCAAACCAGATGGAGAGGGATGGGGAGGATTCCAAAGGGCAGAGGAAACCGCAAGGTTTCCAGCTCTTTGGCCGCCGTCGCCGGCGCGACACGTTGCTCTTTGCTTTGAAGCAAATCTTTTTTAGCAGAAAAGAAAACCCAACGGACGTTCCAAAATCCTTTCCCTTTGCTTTGAAGCAAATCTTTTTTAGCGGAAAGGAAAACCGGACGGATTTCCAATCCCTCCGCAGTTTGTGGAAATATATTCCAGAACCTGAAAAAAATCCGTTCAGTTTGTCCTAAACCGGATGCCGTGTGCATAGGTTGGAGTATCAGAACGGATTTGGAGGGTTTGGATATGAAAGGCTTGCCGGAAGAACGGGCGATACGACTTGCGCATTATATCGTGGAGGAGGGCGCGACTGTGCGGCAGGCGGCGAAGAAATTCGGTGTCAGCAAATCGACGGTACATAAGGACATCACCACACGGCTCAAGCATCTCAACGGAGTGCTTTACGGAGAGGTGCAGGAGGTACTGGGGCGCAACAAGCGCGAACGGCACATTCGGGGCGGTCTGGCAACGCGCGAGAAGTACCGCGCCGCCCATATACACGAGGAGGAATGAACCTTGCTGTCTAAGATATGGGTGCTGTTTCTGGTGCTTGCCTGTGTGGGCGGTGCGCTGTTCGGGCGCATGGATGCAGTCGCGCAGGCGGCGGCGCAGGGGGCAGGAGATGCCGTCCAGCTGCTGCTCGGCATCGTCGGGCTGATGATGTTTTGGTCGGGCATCATGGAGGTCGTGTCTGCGTCCGGTTTGGGGCGTGCCATCGCCCATGCCATGCAGCCTGTCTTATCGCGCATCTTTGGGGCAGCCGGACGCGATGCGGAGAGCATGGAGCTGGTGAGCGCGAATGTGACGGCAAACCTGCTCGGGCTGTCCAATGCCGCAACGCCGCTCGGACTGCGTGCCGCCGATCGGCTCTATGAGACAGCAGGACGGCATGGGAGTCCCGATCGGGTGCTCATGCTTATCATCCTGAATACCACGTCCATTCAGCTGATCCCCTCGACCATTGCCGCGGTACGCGCCGGACTGGGGGCACAGATGCCCTTTGATATCATGCCTGCGGTCTGGGGTGCGTCCATCGGGTCGGTCTTTGCCGCGCTGCTTGCCGCACGGCTGCTGCGCCGGTTCTTTGCCGATGCAGAGGGGGCGAAATGACGGACAGGGGGAGAAAGGGGGAAGGGAATGGCAAACTGGATCGTGCCCCTGCTGCTTGCGTCGGTCGGGTGCTTTGCGCTCATGCAGGGCGTGGATGTGTTCGGGGTGTTCCTCAAAGGGGCGAGGAAAGGGGCGCAGACTGCGTGGACGATCGCCCCGACGCTCATTGGGATGCTCACAGCGGTCACGATGCTGCGTGCATCGGGGATGATCGACTGGCTGGGGGCGATGGTGCAGCCGGTGCTGGCGTGTCTGGGTATCCCGACCGATTGTGCCGCGCTGGTGCTGCTCAAGCCCATCAGCGGCAGCGGCGGACTTGCGCTGGGTACGGAGGTCATGCGCCGCGCGGGGGTGGACAGCTACGCCGGACGCGTGGCGGCGGTCATGCTGGGGGCATCGGAAACGAGTGTGTATACGATCAGTCTGTATGCGGGGAGTCTGGGTCTGCGGAATACGCGATATGCCGTTCCGGCGGCGCTCATTGGCGATCTGACCGCGTTTGCGCTGTCCGCTTGGTTTGTGCGGATGCTGTTTTAAGGTTCTGACAGGTCGGGGTTGACAGACGGGGGAAAAGTGGGTATACTAAAGGTACAAAAAAAGGGCGCGTACCAGTAGACGGTTCGCCCCCCTAGCTATTCGTTAAAAATGACCGCTAGTTTTGGGGACTGGGCGGTCATTTTGCGTATGAGATGAAAATCCAAACAAATAAAATCGTAAGTACGATAAAACGCTGAATTTTTGCATTCATTGCATCCACCTCCCTTCCGGTTTGGAACGGGAGGTTTTTTACCCGT
>JARIAV010000214.1 GCA_029257685.1 Butyricicoccus sp. | reverse complement strand
TAACCGTCTACCGGCAACGCGCCCTTTTTTGTATCTTTAGTATACCTGTTTTCCGCATAGCTGTCAAGTTCATGAGACTGTCACGACATCCTTTTCTGTTCGATCCATGTTGACCAACATACTGGAGATAGGTTATCCTGATTTTAACACAATAAAAGAGGACGTGCAATCAAGGGGGTTCAAAGGTGGCGCAGCCCCGCTCTGCGGCGGAGGGCATAAATGCGCCGCAGCTTGCGGAAATGTATCTTCCATGCCTTGACAGTGCGATCAAAAGTGAGTATACTAAAACCATAAAAAAGGGCGCGTACCAGTAGATGGTGATGCCCCTTCTTTGCTAAGTCAAATGACCGCTAAGTTTCGAGGCTTGGGCGGTCATTTTGCGTGTGAGATAAAAATCCAGATAAATAAAATCGTAAGTACGATAAAACGCTGAATTTTGCCATACATCGCAATCACCTCCCTTCCAGTTTTGGAACGGGAGGTTTTTTGTACCCGTTCCATCTTCTGAAAAGCTGGAGGGACATAACCGCCTACCGTAAATCAGTACGCGCTGAAAAAATATTCTTTTTTCCTGATTTTCGGGATAGCATGAATTTCAGTTTTTGGCAACATTTTTTAACATGGAAAGATAGGAGATTTCTTTACCGATCCATGTTGACAAACATACCACTGGTATGTTATCCTGTACCCATAGAGCAAACCAAGGAGGGGAGAGCATGGCACGCAATAAATACCCTGAGCAAACGGTAGCGCGTATTTTGGAAGTCTCTGCGCGGCTTTTCTGGGAAAAGGGCTATGAAAACACGAGTATTCAGGACATCCTGAACGAACTCAAGGATCTGACCAAAGGCGCGATCTACCACCATTTCAAGTCCAAGGAGGAGATCTTTGACGCGGTTGCAACGCGAGAGGGCGAAAAGAACCACGAGTATTTTGTGGAGCTGCAAAAGGACACGACGCGCACGGGTGCGGAAAAGCTGCGCGAGATCGTGCGCCTGCATATCGCGAGCGATGCCACCCGAAACATCGTCCAAGCCGCGCCCAGCCTGCTGGAAAACCCCAAGTTTCTGGCGATCCAGCTCAAGCAGATCCATGAGCTCATCACGCCCCGCTTCATCCTGCCCATCGTGGAGGAGGGCATCGCGGACGGCTCCATCCGGACGGATAAGCCCTATGTGCTTGCGGAAGCGATCGTGCTGCTCATCAATGTGTGGCTCAATCCGCTGATTTTGGGACAGGATACGACCCATCTTGCGGACAAATGCGCACTCATCAACGAATTTCTGGCACAGTACCAGATCACCTTGTTCGATGCGGACTCCATCCGCGCACTGGAACGCTTTCAAAAATAACTGTTCTGCATGGAACAGCTTATTTTTTACAAAGATACATACCAACGGTTTGTATGTAACGAAAAAGGAGAATGACCGATGAAAACAAAACAACCCCTGTCTGGAAACTTTCTGCGCATTGTGATCGGGCAGATCATCTCTCTGTTTGGAAACGGGATCCTGCGCTTTGCCCTGCCGCTCTATATCTTGCAGCAGTCGGGCTCGGCGGCGGTGTTCGGCGTCGTCAGTGCCCTGTCCTTCGTGCCGCTCGTGGTGGTCATGCCGATCGGGGGGATCGTTGCCGACCGCACGAGGAAACGTGACATGATGGTCGTGCTGGACTTCCTGACCGCGCTCCTGATGCTGGCGTTCCTGCTCCTGCTGGGCAAGCTGGCACTCGTGCCCCTGCTCGTTGTGACGCTCATGCTGCTCTATGGCATCAGTGGTCTTTATCAGCCGGTCGTGCAGGCAAGTCTGCCTGCCCTCATGGAGGGGGAACAGCTCGTGCGCGGCAATGCCATCATCAGCAGCGTTTCCGCGCTGTCCAACCTGCTTTCGCCGGTCATCGGCGGCTTTCTGTTCGGCTTGTATGGCATCGTGCCCATCGTGGCGGTCAGCGTGGTGTGCTTTGCAGCTTCGGCGGTGCTGGAATTGTTCATTCACATCCCCTACGAGAGACAGACCGCCGCGCAGGGTATTTTTTCCCTTGTCCGCGCCGATCTGGGGGACAGTCTGCGCTTTGTGTTTCGGGAAAAGACCGTGCTTGCCAAGATGATCGCGACGACCTGCATCATCAATGCCTTTGTCAGCTCGCTGATCCTTATCGGGCTTCCCATCCTTGTCACCGAGCGGCTGGGGCTTTCCTCTGAGCTGTACGGCGCGGCAACGAGCATGATGGCGTGCGGCAGTCTGTGCGGCGGTGTGCTGGCAGGGGTGTGCAAGCCCAAGCTGTCCCGCATCCATCATTGGTTTTGGGGGCTTGCCGCCGCGCTCGTCCCGTTTGCGCTTGCGCCGCTGTTCCCGCGCATGGTCAGCTTTGCGCTCCTCTGCGTGAGCGTATTCGCCGTCATGGTCATGGCGACGGTCAGCTCGATTTTACTCATGACCTTTGTGCAGAACGGCACACCGGCGCACAATGTGGGCAAGGTCATGGCACTTCTGATGACGCTTTCCATCTGCGCCCAGCCCATCGGACAGGCGTTTTATGGATTTGCGTTTTCTCACGCGGTGGGGCAGGAGACATGGGTGCTTGCCATCGGTGTCCTTGTCGCCGTGTGTACCGCGGTGTATATGGGGCGCGTATTTTCCGGCGTATCCGATGGGGAACGGGAGACATCGGGCGCGGCACAGGAAAAGTAAAAATTTCAGCATTGACGAGATATCCCAATTCCGGTACAATAGATATAATTGCGAGGCGCAGAAACGATAAAAACGAGCTGTTTCGCTAACAATTTAGCGTACTAAAAGGGGGAATCGGGAAATGACGGATAACCGCAGTGCGATCTTGCATGGGGCGATCTTTCCCAGCATGACACGGTTTGCAATGCCGATCTTATTTTCACTCATTTTGCAGGCACTCTATGGGGCGGTCGATCTGTGGATGGTCAGTCAGTTCGGGGTGAATGCGGATGTTTCGGCGGTCTCGACGGGCAGCCAGACCATGCTCATCGTGAGCGGCATCGTGACCGGACTTTCCATGGGCATCACGGTGCTTTTGGGCATTTCCATGGGCGAGGGCGACACGGAGCGGAGCGCGAACCTGATCGGCACGAGCATTTGGGTGTTTGCAGGCGTGGGGGCTGTGCTGACGGTGTTCCTGCTTCTGACCGCCCCGATGCTTGCCAAACTGCTCAATACGCCAGAGGTCGCGTTCCAGCAAACGGTGGATTATATCCTGATCTGTGGGGCAGGCACGGTGTTTGTGGTCGCGTTCAATGTCATGAGCGGTATTTTCTGCGGCTTGGGCGATTCCAATGC
>JARIAV010000195.1 GCA_029257685.1 Butyricicoccus sp. | reverse complement strand
CATTGCAAAAAGCAGGATTTTCCCCGCAGCTTCCCCATCTACTTCTCATAAGGATACCATATTTCCTGTCATCTGTAACCATGCTTCGCCGATTTCATGCCGTATTTCTTAAAATGTACCGAGAGCCGCTCTGTTTTCTTTTCATGCCTTACACTCTTTTTTGTTCTGTAAAGTGATCTCCTGATGAAAAATCACAGTTTACGCTTTTCTGCCACTGTGCTATAATGATATATCAAACAACCTATTTTGCCCCAGGGAAGGGAGGAACCTTTGATTGTCTGAATTTTTAACGGGACTGCACGCGTCTCTGCAATCCGGCATGGACGGACTCTACAGCTTCGTACAGCAAATGCCCATGGTCGGCGTTTGGTATACGACGGTGATCCGTTTTGTCCTGCCTGTGCTCGGATTGCTGATCCTCGTGTCTGCCATTCGTTCTCTATTGTCCGTCAAACACACCGCGGAGGTTTGGGCTTATCTCACCTTTTCCGGCGATCAGCGCGTGCCGCTGACCCACTGGGAAAACATCATCGGGCGGCAAAAAACCGCCGACGTCGTGATCGATGATCCCACGATCTCGCGCACACATGCGGCACTCATCCGCCAGCCGGATGACACATGGAAGATCTATGACCTCGGCTCGACCTCTGGTACCTATGTAAAAAGGCGCACCGTCCCCGCAGAAGATGCACTTCCGGTGCAGTTCGGCGATACGATCTCCTTTGCCGACGTCTCAGCGCGGCTGGAACCGGTCTCAGCCGATGAAAAAAAAGCGCGTATGGAGCGCCGCGCGGCACAGGATCGCCCTGTCTCTCCTTGGGGACTGCTGATCCTCATGACCTTTTTTCAGGTGCTCACCTGTATCCAGCTCATCATCTCCACCGGGGATCGCGCAGATCCTGCGCTGCCGCTCATCTTTCTTGGCATGACTGCGCTGATGTGGATCTACTGTCTGACCCTGCGTGCCTTCCGGCGCGTTGGCTTTGAAATGGAGATCATCGCTTTTTTCCTATGTACCCTGAGCTTATCTGTCACGGCCTCCTTTGCGCCCTCGTCCGTGTTCAAGCAGTTCGCCGCCATCGTGCTCGGTCTCATCGGCTTCCTGATCCTTGGCTGGTTCCTGCGTGATCTGCGCCGCGCCAGCTTCCTGCGCCGTCCCATGGCGGTCTTTGCCGTGCTGCTGCTCGCCGCAACGCTTGTGCTGGGCAGTTCGGATGGCGGTGCGAAGAACTGGATCACCTTTGGTGGGATGTCGCTTCAGCCCTCCGAGCTTGCCAAGGTATGCTATATCTTTGCCGGTGCTGCAACGCTCGATCGTCTGTTCCGCAAGAAAAACCTTGGCTGGTTCATGGCACTGACCCTCATCTGTCTGGGATGTCTGGCACTCATGAACGACTTTGGCGCAGCCGCGATCTTCTTCGTGACCTTTATCGTCATTGCGTTCCTGCGCTCCGGCGACTGGACGACCCTCGCCCTCATCTGCGGCGGCTGCGGAGCCGGTGTGCTGGTGCTCCTGTCCGTCAAGCCCCATGTCATGCGGCGTTTTGCAAGCTGGGGGCATATCTGGGACGATGTCTATGGCGTAGGCTTCCAGCAGACCCATTCTCTGACAGCGGCGGCTTCCGGCGGTATGGTCGGGGTCGGGGCTGGAAACGGCTGGCTGCGCGTCGCCGCTGCGGATACCGATATGGTATTCTGTAAGGTCTGCGAGGAATGGGGACTCATCATCGCCATCCTTGCGGTACTGTGCATCGTAACACTTGCCGTCTTTGCCGTGCGTGCCTGCCGTGCAGGGCGTTCCAGCTTTTACACCATTGCCGCTTGTGCGGCGACCTCACTCATGGTCTTTCAGACCTGTCTCAATGTGTTCGGTGCAGTCGATATCCTGCCGCTGACCGGCGTGACCTTCCCCTTCCTTTCCAACGGCGGCACTTCCATGCTCGCCTCTTGGGGACTGCTCGCCTTTCTGAAGGCATCCGACACCCGACAAAATGCCAGCTTTGCCATTCGCCTGCCCTCACGGCGCGAACTGAAACAGGAGGAGGACGCATATTATGAGGAAGATTGAGCGGCGCGCCGTCTTATGCCTGTTCCTTGCGCTGGCACTCATCGCCGGACTGATGCTGTTCTGTTTCCGCTATGTGACGCAGGCAAGCACATGGGCTTCTTACCCATTCAACCGGCACATGTATGACAACAGCGGTCAGCTGATGGGCGGCACGATCACCGATCGTGACGGCGATATCCTCACCGAAGTCAAAGACGGGGATCGCGTCTTTTATCCGGACGCCACCGTGCGAAAAGCCACCCTGCACGCAGTAGGCGATCCCAAGGGCAATATCGGCACAGGGGCGTTGACCGCATTTGCAGACAACCTGTCCGGCTATAATCTCATAACCGGCGGCTATTCCCCCATCGGACACAAGCATACGCTTGCCCTCACGATCGATGCCGATCTCAACGTGGTTGCCTACAAAGCACTGAACGGGCGGCAAGGTACGGTCGGTGTCTACGACTATACCACAGGCGAGATCCTTTGCATGGTCTCCAATCCCTCCTTCGATCCGACCGACCCGCCCGATCTCTCAGGCGCAGACAAAGATCGTTATGAAGGGGTCTATCTCAACCGCCTGCTGTCCTCCGCGCAAGTTCCCGGCTCTATTTTCAAGACGGTGACGCTTGCCGCGGCACTGGAGGAGATCCCCGATCTCAACACCCGCTCGTTCCGTTGTACGGGCGAAACAGAGGTCGGCGGCTCGGTCATCACCTGCCCCAAGCCGCACGGCAAGCTGGATATCCAGTCTGCATTCGCCAATTCCTGCAACGGCGTGTTCGCACAGCTTGCGGCGGAGGTCGGAGCGGAAAAGATGATGCAGCATGTGAAAAAGGCCGGACTCACCACACGCATGTCGGTGAGCGGTATTTTAACGGCTGCCGGAAACTACGATGTATCCAAGGCGGATAAGGGCCAGCTCGGCTGGTCGGGTGTTGGTCAGTTCACCGATACAGTAACCCCTGCCAATATGATGACCTTTATGGGTGCAGTCGCAAACGGCGGTAAGGCTGCCGTCCCACGGCTCATTTCCAGCGTCACCAGCGTGGATACCGGTCTGCCCTCCTCCTGGTCTACGACCACACAGACCGGCACGCTGATCGAACCGGATATTGCCGCGCAGGTCAAAGCGATGATGAAAAACAACGTCGTGCAGAAGTATGGACAGGAACGCTTCCGTGAGCTGATCGTTGGTGCAAAATCCGGCACGGCAGAGGTCGGCGGCGGCAAGCGTCCAAACGCATGGTTCACCGGCTTCCTCGATGACCCTGCCCACCCCTATGCATTTATCGTACTGGTCGAAAACGGCGGCGGCGGTGCTTCCGTTGCAGGCGAGATCGCGGCGACCGTATTACGCGCATGTGTGGATAAATTCTAAACCCGATACCGTCCGGACTTTTTCGGACGGTATTTTTCTTTTTCTCATAAATCTTGAAACTGTTCACAAAAACCCCCTTTCTTTTTTGCTGTAATCGCGGTATGATATGGTTAACAAATATTGTCTACTCAGAGAGGAGTCTTTTTTTATGACCAAAATCGATATTATTTCCGGCTTCCTCGGTGCCGGTAAGACGACACTCATCAAGCGTCTTTTGTCCGAGGCCCTGCGTGGCGAGCAGGTCGTCCTGATCGAAAATGAGTTCGGCGAGATCGGCATCGACGGCGGCTTCCTCAAGGATGCAGGCGTACAGATCACCGAAATGAATTCCGGCTGCATCTGCTGCACGCTGGTCGGCGACTTCGGCAAGGCACTCAAGGAGGTCATCGAGACCTATCACCCGGACCGCATCATCATCGAACCTTCCGGTGTCGGCAAGCTGTCCGATGTCATCGCTGCTGTTCAAAATGTTGCGGAGCATGAGCCGGTCTCCCTCAACAGCTTTGTCACCGTTGCAGATGCACAGAAGGCAAAAATGTATATCAAAAACTTCGGCGAGTTCTTCCTCAATCAGGTCGAGCACGCGGGTGCCATCCTGCTTTCGCGCACACAGTTTGTCAAGGATGACCGTCTGGAGCAGGTCGTTTCCATGCTGCGCGAGCACAACGCAAATGCACGCATCGTGACAACTCCTTGGGATGCCCTTTCCGGCGAGCAGCTGCTCTCCGTCATGGAGGACAGCCATTCCCTGTCCGCCGAGGTACTCAGTGAGATCATGCACCACACGCATGCACATCACCACCATGACCACGATGCAGACTGCGGCTGCCATGAACATGAACATGAGCACCATCATCACCATGATGCAGACTGTGACTGCCACGAGCACGAGCATGAGCACCATCATCACGACCATGATGCAGACTGTGGCTGCCACGAACACGAGCATGAGCACCATCACCATGACCATGATGCAGACTGCGGCTGCCATGAGCACGAACACGAGCACCACCACCATGACCACGGAGAGGACTGCACCTGTGGTTGTCACGATCATGACCACCACCATCATCACCATGCAGACGAAGTATTCCAGAGCTGGGGACAGGAGACCCCGCACAAGTACACCGAGGAGCAGCTGACCTCCATTCTGGGCGCACTGGGCGATATCTCTCTGGGTACCGTCCTGCGTGCAAAGGGCATCGTTCCGACACCGGACGGAAGCTGGATCCATTTCGACTTCGTACCGGGACAGCCGGAGATCCGTCATGGTGCAGCTGACTACACCGGCCGTCTGTGTGTCATTGGTGCGGATCTGGATACCGACCGCATTGCAGAGCTGTTTGGGGTGTAAATCATGAGAGAAATTCCTGTTTATCTGTTTACCGGCTTTCTGGAGAGCGGAAAGACCTCGTTCATTCAGGATATCCTGAGAGATCCGGACTTCACCGAGGAGGAACGCTCCCTGCTGATCGTCTGTGAAGAAGGCATCGAGGAATATGACGAGGCACTGCTCAAAACCGCACGTACAGAGGTCGTGACCGTAGAAGATGCATCTGAACTGACCCTGCGCTTCTTCCGCGATCTGGGGGAAAAGTACCAGCCGGATCGCGTCCTGATCGAGCTCAACGGCATGTGGGAGATCGCCAGCTTTTTGGAAGGCAAGCTGCCGCCCGAGTGGCCGATCTACCAGATCGTCGCGACCGTCAACGCAGAGACTTTCGAGCTGTATTCCAACAACATTGGTGCGCGTATGTTCGAGCACCTCACCATGTCTGACCTCATCGTTTTCAACCGCTGCACCGATGAACTCAAGCAGATGCTGTACCAGAAGAACATCCGTGCAATGAATCCGCGTGCGACCATCTTCCTCGATGATGTGAACGGCGGCTCCGAGGATTACCGCGACAATATGCCGCAGCCGTTCGATCTTGACGCGCCTGTCATCGAGATCAAGGACGAAGATTTCGGCTTGTGGTATGTCGATGCAACGAGCAGTCCGGAGAAGTACGAGGGCAAAACCGTGAAGTTCAAGGCGATGGCGTACAAGCCTGCTGACTTGGACAGAGAGCACGTCTTTGTTCCCGGACGCTTTGCAATGGTCTGCTGTGCAGACGACGTGCAGTTTGTCGGCTTCCTGTGCAAGGGGGCGGATACGGCTTCCATCAAGCACAAGGGCTGGTATACGCTCACTGCGAAGGTCGGTGTAGAATATGTGCCACAGTATCGCGGAGATGGGCCTGTGCTCTACTGTGAGCAGCTGGACAGCGCAGAACCTGCCGCTGAAGAGATCGTTTACTTCAACTGATCCAAAAAAATGCATAAAAAATGCTCGGCTGTTTTCAGTCGAGCATTTCTTTTTATCTGCGCTGGATAAACTTTGTAAGATCCTTATTGGAGCCCATGATGAGCATGGTTTCATCCCCACGGAAGATATGATCGGGACGGGGCAGCGGAGAAAGCTCCGCGCCATGGCGCAGTGCCATGACATTGATGTGATAGCGTGTGCGCACGCCAAGCTCCACCATGGTCTTTCCGACCCATGCCTCCGGCACAGGGGTCTCATAAATGGAATAATCTCCTGTCAGCTCGATATAGTCGAACACGTTGTCCGAGCTGTACTTGACGGCAGAACGGATCGCCATTTCCTTCTCCGGATACACGACCTCATCCGCACCATTGCGGAGCAGGAACTTTGCATGTACATCGCGGTTGGCGCGTGCGACTACAAAAGGCGCGCCGTAGTCCTTGAGCAGCGCAACGGTTTCAAGTGAGCTTTGGAAGTTGTCACCGATCGCCACCACACAAAGATCAAAATTGCGCACACCGAGTGATGCAATAAAGTTTTCATTTGTGCTGTCTCCGATCTGCGCACTTGTCACGAGCGGAAGCACGTCATTGACGCGCTGCTCATTGATATCAATTGCAAGCACTTCATGGTTCATTTCATTCAGTTTTCCCGCCATGTGGCGTCCAAAACGTCCCAAACCAATCAGCAATACCGATTTCATTTTGATTTCCTCCAGCATACGGTGTTTCCTGCCGTATTGTTCATTTTATCGTCTTTCATTATAGCACCACTGGTTGCAAAAGCATATCCCCTTTTTGTAAAATTTGTGCGAACATGGGCATAAAAACTGCAAGGCCATATTCCCAAGCTCTGGAAATACAGCCTTGTGTTCCTTTTATCTTACCAGCCGAAGAAGAAGCTGAACGGATCACTGTAACCTCGTCTGCGCTGCTGTTGCTGTTGCTGCTCTTGCTGCTGCTGTTGTGCCTGCATCTGGGGATCGATGCCCTGCAGATCATGCTGGTCATTGAGCGCAAAGGAAACGGTCAGCTCCTTGCCGGTAGACAGGCGATACAGACGAAGGGTCAGTTTGTCGCCAGCCTTCATGCCGTCCTTGACCTTGTTGATCTCTGCCATGCCGGTAATGGTCTTTCCATTGACGCCAATGATGATATCATTGACCTGTACGCCTGCCGCAGCGGCATTGGAACGGGAGTCCACACCGTAGATCTGTACGCCCTGCGGTACGCCGAACGCCTGAGACTTCTCCATGCTTACATCTCTGCCGGAAATGCCGATCTGCGGACGGCCTGCGACATAACCGTTCTGGATCAGCTCATCCACGATCGGCTTTGCGGTATCCATCGGAATGGCAAAGCCCAGACCCTCAAAGTAGCTGATGCCCAGCTTTGCCGAGGTAATGCCGATGACCTGCCCATATTTATTGATGAGTGCGCCGCCGGAGTTGCCCGGATTGATGGCTGCATCGGTCTGAATAAGGCTCATCACGCGGTCTTCGATGGTGATATCACGGTTGAGTGCAGAGATGTGACCACCCGTGATGGTGTTTGCGAGCTCCAGTCCACCAGGGGAACCGATCGCAAAGACTGCCTCACCCGGCTGCAGGCTCTTGGAATCACCAAATTCAGCCGGTACGATATCGATGCCGTTGGGATCGATCTTGAGCACTGCCAGATCGGTCTGCTTATCCGCGCCCTTGATCTCTGCCGGACGCATGGTGCCGTCTGCCAGAACAACGGTGATCTTATCGAGCGGTGCGCCTGTGGTCTCGTTGGTCACGACATGATGGTTGGTGATAACGTAGCCGTCTTGGCTCATGATGACACCAGAACCTGTGCCGCCCTTGCCGTCCTGCAAATTGACCGCCTGTACCGAAACGACCGATGGAGATACCTTTGCGTAGATCTCCTCACCGGAAAGTCCGGTATTGCTTGTGCTGACGGTGTTGGTCGGTACCGAAATGTTGACGCTTGGCAGGTTTGCATTGAATGCCGTGCTGGGAGCAGAATTGCCGCCGTTGCCGCCATTCATAAAGCCGCCCAGTGCAACGCCGCCTGCAAACAGTGCGCATGCACACGCGATCGATCCCACGACCATGAGCGGCTTGCGGCTGCCCTTTGCCTTGTCCTTACGCGCCTGCCGCTTCTCCTGCTTCTGTGTACGCTTATGCTCTGCGGCTGCCCACTCCTGATAGGTCGCATAGGACTGTGTTTCCATCGGTCTCTGCGGCTGCGCGGATGGCTGCTGCGCGGAAGTCTCCGTCCAGCTCTGCGGCTGCTCCTCCATCGGGATAGGCTGTGTATTTTGTGCTTCCGGCTGGTGCATGGACTGCCCATCCACAGAAGGTACTTCATTTTTATTTTCAGTGTTCTTATTTTCAAAATCCATGACGTAACATCCTTTCGTTTCGTTCTGGTTTTATTGTACGCATGGATTGTGATACTTTGTTGTCACTGATATGAATATTCTGTGAACTTCAAAAATCCCTGCTTTATGCGCCCTGCTGCTTTTGGAATTTCCCCGGCTTTGTCACGGGCGCGAGCGGCAGGGTGAAGGAAAACTCCGTTTCGCCTCCATCCGAGCGCACAGAAATATCACCGCCATGCAGATTGATGATATTTTTTACGATATACAGCCCCAATCCGGCACCGGAACGGTCACGCGAACGGGAGCGATCGGTCTTGTAGAATCGATCGAAGATATACGGGATATCCTCCTCCGGGATCCCACCACCCGTATTACAGATGGAAAATTCGCAGAATGCACCCGCAGGATACGCGGAAACGCGCAGTGTGCCGCCGACATCGATAAATTTCACTGCATTGTCCACGAGATTATAGACGGCGCGGAATACATGGTCACGATCGCCCATGACCATGAGCCGGTCGGCAAAGTCGGCATCGACTTCCACATTTTTCCCATTGATCTTCTGCTCGAATGAGAACAGGATCTCACTTGCCATTTCGGAAAAGTCGAATGGCACCGGACTGATGATAAGCTCCCCCGACTGGATCTTGGCCGCTGCCAGCATGCTCATGGTCATACGGGAAAGCCGCTTGACCTCATCCGAGATCACATGCAGGTATTTTTTCTGCTGATCCTCCGGAATGGTGCCGTCGAGCATGCCATCTACAAATCCGCTGATGGTGGTCATGGGGGTCTTGAACTCATGTGATACATTCCCAATGAAGTTCTGGGTCAATTCCTCCAGCTGTTCCAGATCTCGCGCCATATTATTGAACGAGGTCGCCAGCTCGTCGATATCGTCACAGCGATTGTCCTCTGGTACACGCACGCTGAAATTACCGGCGGCAAATTCCTTTGCCGCGTTCGCCATCGTCTTGAGCGGACGCGTCATGCGGATGGAAATAAAATAGCTGATGACGAGCGCACACATCAGCACGCCCATCAGGATCACCACAAAGATCTGGGTGATCTGCCGCATCATGCCCACGACGCGCTCTGTGCTCGCCGCAACGAACACCAGCGCAAGATCCGTTCCATCTGTATCCTCGCACAGCGTTCCCACGATATAATTGGACTCCCTGAACAGCGTGCCAAGCATACCGGTCTCCGAATAGGCACCCGTTCGGGTCAGCGCATGCACGACTGGGAACGGGATCTGATCGCCTGCCGGAACATCCGCAGGATCAGGTTCTATCCGCATGAGTACCTTTCCATTGAGGTCTGCAACGAGGATACTCATTTGATCCTGCTGGGCTGTGCTCTTGAGGGATACATCGAGCACCGCGATATTGACCGGATCCCCCGTCTTAACAGCGTAGCTTGTCAGCTCTGCGATCGATTGAGCGGTTGCATTGAGCTGTTCCTCTTTTTCCTCCTTGGCATAGCGATCCATCTGATAGAAGAAAGCACCTGCCGCAAGCGTGAACGCAACCAAAATCAGGGCAACGGAAGAAAGAAAATTTTTGGTGAAAAAGCTGTGTTTCAATGTCCTGCTCCCCTCTATGCCTTAGCTTTTGGTTTCAAATTTGTAGCCAACGCCCCAAACTGTTTTGAGCTCCCATTTATCCGAAGCCCCCTCCAGCTTCTCACGCAGGCGCTTGACATGGACATCGACCGTGCGCGTATCGCCGAAATAATCGAATCCCCATACATCATCGAGCAGCTGCGCACGCGTGAATACACGGTTGGGGCTCTGCGCCAAAAAGTACAGCAGTTCGATCTCCTTCGGCGGTGCATCGACGCGCTTGCCGCCGATGACCAGCTCGTATGCCTGCTTATCGATGGTGAGACCGTCAAAGACCAGCTTGCTGTTGTCATCTGGTGACAGGCGGCGCAGGACGGCACGCACCCGCGCCACGACCTCACGCATTTCAAGCGGCTTTACGATATAGTCGTCCGCGCCCAGCTCCAGACCGGATACCTTATCCATCGTCTCTCCCTTTGCCGTGATCATAATGACCGGCATACTGGAACCGGAATCGCGGATCTCGCGAATGACCTGCCAGCCATCCATCACCGGCATCATGACGTCCAGAAGCATCATATCCGGATTTTCCGCCTTCCACTTGGACAGGCCGATCGCGCCATTTTCTGCCTCGGAAATCTCATAGCCTTCCCGTTCGAGATAAAGGCGCAGCAGCTCTCTGATATTATCATCATCTTCTACGATCAAAATCTTTTTATTACTCATTTGTGTTCCCACCTTTTTTATCATGCTGTCATGCGCAAAGAACCGCATCTTATCTTTATTATACACCGGATTTCCAGAAAGAACATGAAAGAATTGTAAAAGCAGGGAGACTTTTGTTTTGCTCGACGAAACCCATGCATTTTTTTGCTTTCCTCTTTCCGTCCCTCTGAAAATCAAGTATAATAAGAGCAACAAGTAAACGAAAGGAAGGTAGTTCCGCTATGGCAGACTTTATTGCACATGACCTTCTCGGAGAATATGCGCTTTCCGTTTTCCCTGCTGCTGCCCAGCGCGAGGCCGCACTGCACCCTGCTGTATTCCGCTGGGGGCTGCATGGGCCGGATCCATTGTTCTTCCATAAGGTGTACGCCGGAAGCCCGCTGCACGCGATCGGCGCACGCCTGCATGAAGAAAAAACAGATGAATTGTTCGCCGTTTTCGCAGAAGCCGTCAACCACCTGACCGGCACGGCGCACCATATCGCCGCGGCTTATTTTTATGGTTTCCTCTGTCATTACGCCTTGGACAGCACGATACACCCTTATGTGTATTATCGACAGCATGAATGTCTCGAGGCAATGCCCAAGGAAGATCCAACTGCGATCCATTGCCAGATCGAGTCCGATATCGACTGTGCCCTGTTCGATCAGCTCAAGGGCGATCACCTGCGCCTTCCGATCGAAGCGTATCGCCTGACCGACGAGGAGACCGCGACACTTGCAGTCATCCTGCACCATCTCATTCGTCGTGTCCTGCACGAGGAGATCCCGACACGCGAGCTGCGTCCCGTCTTTTCGGAAATGATGGCATACCAGCGCATCTTCTTTGGGGGAGGAAGACCCTTACGCACCTCCGCCCGCACCGTTGAGCGGATCTTAGGAAAAACAGCCCTGCTCAGTTCCCATATCCGCGCCGGTCTGCCCCAGTGGGACGCGCTCAACGAATCGCGCACCCCTTGGCGTAACCTCTGGAAGCCGGATATCGTATGCACGGAGACCGTTCTGGAGCTGTTCCAGATGGCACGGGAGCGCGCTGCCGAGCTTGCAAGCAGCTATGCCGCACAGTTCGATTCCGGCTGGATGCTCAACCTCTCTTACTATGAACCATTCGATTTCGGCAACTATATGCGACCGGAACGATAACAAAGCCAAACCACATATATCAAACAGCAGGCAGAGACTTTCGTGCTCTGCCTGCTGTTTTTCATACCGATCCGGCATCATATAAAATCGGCAGCATCCCAAAAGAGATACTGCCGATCTGTGTTTATGGCTTTGTTTGATCTATGCAATAGAGCTCCCACCGCACAAGTGCTTAGATCAAATCATACAGGATAGAAAGCATCTTTGCACATTCTTCACGCGTTGCCGGAACTTTTGGATCAAAGGTATAGCGGCCATTGTTCACATTGCCGTCAATGATGCCTGCCTGCTGCATGACAGAAACCGGAGTGACTGCCCAGCTGTCGATCTGGTATGCGTCTGCAAACGAGATCGGCATAT
>JARIAV010000194.1 GCA_029257685.1 Butyricicoccus sp. | reverse complement strand
TTTTGCTTTGGAGCAAATCTTTTTGGCAGAAAGGAAAACCGGACGGGTTTCATGACTTGACCGACGGGAGCGACCATAGCCTCGCTGGAAAACGACCCACTGGGTCAATTTCTATTTCGGCAAGGCTCTTTGCTTTGAAGCAAAAATTTCTTAGCAGAAATGAAAATCCAACGGATTTCTGAACACTCCGCAGTAT
Source organism: Butyricicoccus sp. (assembly GCA_029257685.1). Lineage (GTDB taxonomy): Bacteria > Bacillota > Clostridia > Oscillospirales > Butyricicoccaceae > Butyricicoccus. Next base: position 7,203 of record JARIAV010000194.1, on the reverse strand, counting down.
GTGCGAGCAGAAACTTCACCCGCCGTCGCCGGCGCGACACGTTTCCCCTTACTTTGAAGCAAGCCTATTTATCAGAAATAAAAATCCTACGGACGTTCCCAAAAACATTTCCACTTGTTTCCAAGCAAATTCTTTTTAGCAGAAATGAAAATCCAACGGATTTCCAAACACTCCGCAGTATGTGCGAGCAGAAACTTCACCCGCCGTCGCGCGGCCGCGACACTTCTCCCTTGCTTTGAAGCAAATCCTTTTACAGAAAAAAGTTGTTTAGTGAAGTTTCGTAAACCCGCCAGACAAAAAAATCACATCGTTCAAAGCACCAAAACGAAGGGGCTAAAGTTGTAATAAATGCCAAAAAAATAAAAGCTGTTGATTAGTCATTGACAATAATCACAGGGGGAGACTATAATAGCATTACAGAACGAAATGTTACGAAACATTTTGCTGAATGAAGAAAAGAGTGTGCAGGGCGGTGCATCCCAAAAACGGTGCACCGCAAGGCACATACGATCGCTCGATAAGGAAGGCGAAAACGATGGCAAACAGAACCGCGCTCGATAAAACACAGCCCGACTGGTGGAAGCAGGCGGTTTTCTACCAGATCTACCCCAAGAGCTTTCAGGATACCGACGGCGACGGACTGGGCGACCTGCAAGGCATCATAAAGCGGCTCGATTATCTCCAAACGCTCGGCATCGACGGCATCTGGCTCTCTCCGGTGTTTGCCTCCCCACAGGCGGACAACGGCTACGACATCTCCGATTACTGCGCGATCGACCCCATGTTCGGTACCATGGACGATATGGAGCACCTCATCCGCGCGGCAAAAAAGCGCGGCATCTCCATCATCATGGATCTCGTGCTCAACCATAGCTCGGACGAACACCCGTGGTTCCTCGAGGCGCGCAAAAGCCGCGAAAACCCCTATCACGATTTCTACGTCTGGCGTGACGGCACACCGGACACCCCGCCGAACGATATGCAGGCAGTCTTCGGCGGCTCGGCTTGGACATACGTTCCCCATCTCAGGCAGTATTACTTCCATCAGTTTCTGGAAAAACAGCCCGACCTCAACTGGGAAAATCCGGCATTGCGAAACGCTCTGTATCAGGCGATCCGCTTCTGGACGGACAAGGGGATCGAGGGCTTCCGGCTGGACGTCATCGACCAGATCGCCAAGGAGCCTGACCGCAAGATCACGGCGAACGGATCGAGACTGCATGAATTTTTGCAGGAACTGCACCGCGAAGCCTTTCCACAGGCAGGCATCGTAACGGTCGGTGAAACATGGAGCGCGGATATCGACCGCGCCAGACTGTTCAGCGCACCGGAACGAAAGGAACTGAGCATGGTGTTCCAGTTCGAGCACATCTGCCTCGATCAGGCAGGGGAAAAATGGGACGCGATCCCGCTCGACCTGCCACGGCTCAAGGACTGTGTGCGCCGCTGGCAGCAGGGCTTGCACACCGAGGGCTGGAACAGCCTGTTCTTCAATAACCACGACCTGCCGCGCATCGTCTCGCGCTGGGGCGATGACACCACCTATCGCGTGGCGTCCGCCAAGATGCTCGCGACCATGCTGCACGGCTTGCAGGGCACACCGTATATCTATCAGGGTGAGGAGCTGGGCATGACCAACATCCGCCTGCCCATCACCGCTTATGTCGATCCGGAGATCCACAACCTGTATCGCGATCGGCTGGCAAAGGGCGTGCCCGAGGAGGAGATCATGCAGTCCATCTGGGCGCGCGGACGGGACAACGCCCGCACCCCGATGCAGTGGAACACGGAGCCCTTCGCCGGTTTTTCGACCGCCGAGCCGTGGCTGCCCGTGAACCCCAACTATCAGACCATCAACGCACAGGCGGCGCTGGACGATCCCGATTCGGTGTTCTGGTATTATCAGAAGCTCATCGCCCTGCGCAAGCGGTATCCGGTCATCGGACGCGGCGACTTTACGCTGCTCTGTCCGCAGGACACCCGCGTTTTCGCCTATGTGCGCCGCTGGAACGAACAAAAGCTGTGCGTCATCTGCAACTTTACCGCGGAAACCGTGCCGTTTGCCGTTCCGGAGGACTTCGACGGGGCAGAGACCCTCCTCGCAAACTATAAGGACACGGGCGCGATGCTCCGTCCGTATGAAGCCAAAATGCTGCTGGTGACAGCACCATAAGAAGGTTCCAACAGATCCAAAGGATCTGTCAAAACAAGATTCTATAAAAAGGGACATTGTGAAAACACAAGGAGGACAAGACTCATGAAAAGACTGACAGCGATGCTGCTTTCCGGTGCAATGATGACGACCCTGATGACCGGCTGCGGCGGTGGCGGCGGCGAGCAGAAGCCTGCCGCAGAGGGTGACGGCAAGCCGGCGGAGACACAGGATATCAAGCTCACCGTCTGGGGGCCGCAGGAGGATCAGGTCGATGCCAACGGCTGGCTCCCGACCATGTGCAAGCAGTTCGATGAAGCCCATCCGGAATGGAACATCACCTTTGATTACGGTGTATGCTCCGAGGGTGACGCCGGAAAGAACGTGACCGCCGATCCGGCAGCGGCAGCAGATGTCTACTTCTTTGCCAATGACCAGCTGGGCACGCTCATGCAGGCGAACGGCATCGCACAGCTGGGCGGCAAGTATCTGGATGAAGTCAAGGCAGATAATACCGATACCATGATGGCTTCCGTTACGGGCACGGACGGCGGCGTTTACGGCGTGCCGTTCACCGCGAATACATGGTTCATGTACTATGATAAGTCCGTATTCAGTGAGGACGACGTGAAGTCCCTCGATACCATGATGCAGAAGGGCAAGGTCGCATTCCCGCTCACGAATGCATGGTATCTGCCTGCGTTCTATGTGGCAAACGGCTGTACGCTGTTCGGGCCGGATGGCGTGGACGCATCCGCCGGTATCAAGTTCGGCGGCGAGCAGGGCGCAGCAGTGACCGAATATCTCGCAAAGATGGTCAAGAGCCCGAACTTTGTCAACGATGCAGACGGCGTGGGTCTGGACGGTCTGCGCACCGGTAAGGTCTCCGCGATCTTCTCCGGCTCGTGGGACGCTGCCAACATTCAGGAGATCCTTGGCGAGAACTTTGGCGCGGCACAGCTGCCCACCATCGAGATCGGCGGAAGCGCAAAGCAGCTCAAGGCGTTTGCAGGCTCCAAGGCAGTCGGCGTCAACCCGAACAGCAAGAATCCGGAAGCCGCTGTTGCACTCGCAGTCTATCTCGGCTCGGGCGAGGCACAGAAGGCACATTATGAAATGCGCCAGATCATTCCGTGTGCAAAGTCCCTGCTGGACGATCCTGCCATCAGCAAGGATATCGTGGCATCCGCACAGGCAAATACCGTCCTCAATACCGCGATCGTGCAGCCGTCCATTCCGGAAATGGGTGCATACTGGACACCGGCTGAGGCAATGGGCAAGGGTCTCGTGAACGGTGAAGTCACCGTGGACAACGCAGCGGCAAAGACCGAGGACTTCAACAAGTCGCTCAATAGTGCCGGTCTGTAAGCCCGATCACCGGAATCGATGAAGAAATAAGGAATGGCGGTGGTTGGCGCGTCCAATTGCCGCCATTTTCTGTGAAATGGAGATGATTTTGTGTTGTATACGCCCTCGACCAATACCCTGCGCAATGCCTTGCGGCAGGGCGGGCCAATGGTCTGGCTTTCCTGCATCATCATGGGGTTCGGCAACCTCGTCAGCGGACAGCTCATCAAGGGCTTCCTGTTCCTCACCGCAGAGGTCGGGACCATCCTGTTCCTGATCGTGCCGCAGGGCGGCGCGTACTGGATCTCCATGCTGCCCAGCCTTGGCTGGCGTGCGCAGGAAAAGGTCTGGAACGAAGAAAAATTTGTCTATGAATATGTGGCAGGCGATCAGTCACAGATCATCCTGCTCTACGGCATCGCGGCGATCTGCGTGCTGCTGTTCTTCCTGCTCATCTGGCGTGCGTCCGTGTGCAGCAGCTATAAGGCACTGTGCTTCAAAAAGGAGGGCAGACACATCCCCACCATCGGGGAGGAAGTCCGCGACCTGTTCGACAAGGACGTACATAAGCTGCTCATGACGCCCCCGATGTTCTTCCTCTTTGTCTTTACCATCCTGCCGCTCTTTTATATGATCAGCATGGCGTTTACCAACTATTCCAAGGAGGGCGACCATCTGGTATTGTTCGACTGGGTGGGGCTGCAAAACTTCTTCGCCATCTTTGACAGCACCTCTGCCATCGGCAAGCAGTTTGGCAGTGTGCTGACGTGGACACTGGTTTGGGCATTCTTTGCCACGTTTTTGAACTTCTTCTTTGGAACGCTCATGGCGATCCTCATCAATCGGCCGTCCATCCGGCTCAAGGGACTGTGGCGCGGCTGCCTGTCCATGACCATTGCCGTTCCGCAGTTCGTGTCCCTGCTCGTCATGCGCTCCATGCTCCAGCCGAACGGCATCATCAACCGGATGCTCATGGAATCGGGGCTCATCGCAGACGGCACGCCCCTGCCATTTTTGACCAATGCGACATGGGCGCGGGTGCTCGTGATCGTCATCAACCTGTGGGTGGGTATTCCGTATACCATCATGCAGGTAACGGGCGTTTTGCAGAACATCCCAGCCGATCAGTATGAGGCGGCACGCATCGACGGCGCAGGCGCGGTCAAGCAGTTTTTTCACATCACCCTGCCATATATGCTGTTCGTGCTGACGCCCTATCTCATCACGCAGTTCACCGGCAATATCAATAACTTCAACGTCATCTACCTGCTCACGCGCGGCGAGCCGTTGGGCGTGGGCAACTCGGCAGGCGAGACCGATCTTCTGGTCACATGGCTCTATAAGCTGTCCGTCGATCAGCAGAAATATAACCTTGCCGCCGTTGTGGGTATCTTCACCTTTGTGGTGCTTGCGATCGTCTCCCTTGTGACCTACCGCAGCACCGGATCCTATAAGAACGAGGAGGAAATGCGATGAATCCGGACAAGAAAAGTGCGTCCATGCGCACCAAACGCCTGACAGCCGATGTGCTGACCTATGCGTTCCTTATTTGCATCAGCATCGTGTGGCTGATCCCGTTCTTCTGGCTCATCATGCAGTCGTTCCGCGATGGCAAGGGGCAGTTCATCAGCACCTTCCTGCCCACCGCCTATACCTTCAATAACTATAAGGCACTCTTTACCGAGTTCGATGTGATGAACTTTCCGCGTATGTTCATGAATACGCTGTTCATCTCGGTGTGTACCTGTATCCTGAGTACCTTTTTCGTGCTGAGTGTGTCCTACTGTACGAGCCGCCTCAGATGGAAGCTGCGCAAGCCCTATATGAATATGGCAATGGTGCTCAATCTGTTCCCTGGCTTTATGTCCATGGTCGCCGTGTATTTTATCCTCAAGGCACTGGGCATGACCGAGGGCAAAATGATCCCCGTTGCGCTCATCATCGTATTTTCCGCAGGCGCAGGCAGTAACTTCTACGTCATGAAGGGCTATATGGATACCATCCCCAAGGCACTCGATGAAGCCGCCGCGCTCGACGGCTGCACGCGCTGGCAGATCTTCACCAAGGTCACGCTGCCGCTCTCCAAGCCCATGATCGTATACCAGATCATCACGTCCTTCATGGGGCCGTGGGTGGATTTCGTCTTTGCAAAGGTCATCGTGCGCACGGAGGCGCAGTATTTCACCGTGTCCATCGGACTGTGGAGCATGCTGGAAAAGGAATATGTGGATACTTGGTTCGTGCGCTTCTGTGCAGGCGCGGTGCTGGTGTCCATCCCGATCGCCATTCTGTTTTTGGTGACGCAGAAATTCTATCGCGAAGCAATGAGCGGTTCGGTCAAGGGCTGACCGCAGATACGGCGCACGCGGTCGCGTGCGCCGATCCCGTTCCTGCACCGGAAGGAGGCGCATGATGGAGCAGACGAAAAAATCATTTGGGCTGACCGCGCAGGGGGTGCGGCTGTGGGGGTATGCGTTCCTGTTTTTTGGCATCCTCAGCCGAAGCGTGCTGCAAAACGGCTTGCTCAGGCTGCAAGAGACCGATATGAACGCCCTGCTTGGGCAGATGCAGGCTTCCCGAACGGTCATGCTGTATGCGACGCTTGCGCTGGTGTTCCGCGCGCTCGCGGCGTGCGCCGTGCCCATCTTTGCGTTCCTGCTCGCCGAGGGCATGGTGCATACGAAGGATCCGATCCGGTACTGTGTGCGCCTTGGGGTGCTCGCGCTTGTGTGTGAGGTGCCCTATGATCTGGCATCGAGCGGGCGGCTGTTCGATGTGTCCAGTCAGAATCCGGTGTTTGCGCTGGCGCTTGCCGGTGTCGTGCTGTTTTTCTATGGCAGGGCAGGCAGGAGCAGGGCGGCAGCCCTTGGAGTGGGAGTTGTGGTGACGCTGGCTGCGTTTGCATGGTGTGTGGTGCTGCGCGTGGCAGATGGTGTGCCCATCCTGCTGATGGCGGTGGTGCTGTGGCTGTGCCGTCGGGAGCGGCTGTATCAGAATTTCGCGGGGGCTTGTGCGGCTGCGCTGTGCGGGTTGTTTTCGCCGTTCTTTTTTGCTGCGCCGATGGGGGTCATGGTACTGCATTTCTATCAGGGGGAGCGCGGAGCGGACAGCCACCGGATACAATATGTGGTTTATCCTGCCATGCTGCTGGCAGGGGCGGCAGTCAGTGTGTTCTTTTAGAAAAACCGCAGGTTTTTCATTCCTTTTTGGAAATCCGTAGGGTTTTCCTTTCTGCTAAAAGGATTTGCTTCAAAGCAAATGGAAAAAATTTTGGAACGTCCGTAGGGTTTTCTTTTCTGCTAAAAAGTTTTTGCTTGGAAGCAAAAGTAACGTGTCGCGGCCGCGCGACGGCGGCCAAAGGGTTGGAAACCTTGCGGTTTCCGCTACCCTTTGGAATCTTCCCCATCCCTCTCCATCCGGTTTACCTATGTGCCGCCGAAAGGGTGTGAAAGTATGAGCTCCGCCACAGGCGGGATTTCTGAGGTCGGTTCGTTTCTGCGGAAGTGCCCCCAAGGGTGTGAATGTATGAACTCCGCCGCAGGGCGGGTTTTATCGAGCCCTTTTTGGTGCTGGTTGTTCATGCGACTGTATCGGCTGTTTCTGCGTTATGCCGCAAACAGGACTGGCGATCTTCTTTGCGTTTCGGATAAAGGGGTTTCGTTGTTTTGTGGGAGTTGCCGCGTTGCCGCATCTGGAACGAGCCG